>NZ_BAABGA010000009.1:0-67095 GCF_039541335.1 Novipirellula rosea
GCGTCAGGTTTAGAAGATGGTAGCGGTCTCGTTCGCAGCGAGTCTTGGCCGCTTCCTTCGTTCCGTAGGTTTTGATTTGTTTCGCCCATTGGTTGCGTTCGCGGCGTCGCGTTCCCGTCGAAGCGTAGATGGCTTTTTCGTGGTTCGCGATCAGCGAAATCAGGCGAGCCAAGGCCGCCGCGTCGCCGTTCCAAGAGATGGTGATATGAAGGCCGCAGGATTCGTTGACCCGCGCCCCTCGATCCCGGATCGCGTCAACCGCGGTTTCGACCGTTCGCAATCCTTCGTGTCCGCGAAGGACCGGCGATACGAATTCGCAGGGTTTACGGCCGGCCGGTGTGCGGATGCTACTGTCGCGTTCTGCTGTCCAACCCGCCGGCAACCAAGCGACCGGCAATCCGTTGTGGTAGCCGCCGATCGGCGTGGCGTCGTTTCCGGGCATGTGGGTTTCGATTTCGATACCAAAGGCGATGTCGTTGGCGTGCATGGCGTGTCTCCGAAAGGCGTGTGTAATTCGTTTGCGTTGACACACATGAGCCATGCGTTTTGAGACACCTCAAGGCAATCTCGGCAGTAATGTTCCAGTAATCTCCAATTTTCTTTTTACGCCAACACGTTGCCAGTTTTGGCCCCCTGTGGCCGACCGAAACATGCGGCCGATCATGCCAAACATGCAATCCTGCCGCACAGTCGCCAACGTGTTTGCGCAGTCGCGATTCTTCCCACGGAGCCCGCCATGGAAGGCGATAACAAAGAACTGAACCCGAATGCGATGACCGCCGAACAGACGGCCGCGTTGTTTTCCCAATTGCGCCGACGAAAGGTCTCGGTCGTGGAGATCGAAACCGACATCGAAGCCGGCGCACCGACAAACACCGCCGGTCGGCTGAACCTGCTGACCTATACCGCATGGATGCTCAAGGAGGCCGGCCGTGGCGAATGACCCACGCAAACTGAAGCCGAGCGAGTGCTGTCGGCTACTCAACTCAACGCCGCTTGGCACCGTGATCAATGAACGCCAATTGCATCGGCACCGAGTCGAGGCGGGAAATCGCATTGGCGATGGTCGGCACGTCGACCTGCTAGCGTACGCCGATTGGCTCCATGAGAAACGTCACGCACCGAAACGAGTTTCCGAGGCCGATCCGTATGCGAAGCTCAAAGAGAGTGCTCGCGCACGCAACGCTGCGATCGCACTTGCCGGTCGCGACATCGGAGAGTTGCCGGCGGTTGATGATCCCGAGCGAAAAGCCAAGGCGGCCGGTTCATTCCGGTTTTTCTGTGAAGCCTACTTTCGAATGACGTTTCACCTTGCGTGGTCGCCGGACCACTTGAAGGTAATCAACAAGATCGAAATGGCGGTCGTCTGCGGCGGCTTGTTCTCTTTGGCGATGGCTCGCGGCAGCGGCAAGAGTTCACTCGCTGAAGTTGCTTGCATCTGGGCAGTGCTTAATGGCTACCGCGACTTTGTCTGTCTGATCGGCAGCGACGAAGGCCACGCCTGCGACATGCTCGATTCGATCAAAACTGAATTCGATAGCAACGATCTGCTCGCAGCCGACTACCCTGAAGTTTGCTTCCCCATCCAAGCCCTTGATGGAATTTCTAACCGCGCTAACGGACAACTCTTTCAAGGCAAGCGGACACAGATTGGATGGACGGCCAAGGAAATAGTGTTGCCGACCATCGCCGGCAGCAAAGCCAGTGGCGCGATCATCAAGGTCGCCGGCCTAACCGGCCGCATTCGCGGCATGAAGTTCAAACGTCCCGACGGCAAAACCGTCCGACCATCGCTTGTCGTCTTGGATGACCCACAAACCGATGAGTCAGCTCGTTCATTGTCCCAATGTGCCAACCGCGAAGCCATCCTTGCCGGCGCGGTGCTCGGACTTGCCGGCCCCGGCAAAAAGATCTCGGGCATCATGCCTTGTACGATCATTCGCCCCGGTGACATGGCAGACAATATTCTCAACCGCGATCTACACCCGGAATGGAACGGTGAACGAACTCGCATGGTCAATGCGTTTCCGAGCAACGAATCGCTATGGCAGCGTTACGCCGAAGTCCGAGCAGAGGGTCTGCGTGCGGGAGATGGCGGCGCGGCCGGAACCGAGTTCTATCGCCAAAATCGCGATGCCATGGATGCCGGCGCGGATGTCTCCTGGAAGGAACGATTCAACCATGACGAACTGTCGGCAATCCAGCATGCAATGAACCTGAGACTTCAGGACGAAGCTGCATTCTTTGCCGAGTACCAGAACGAACCATTACCGGAAGAAACCGTCGGCGCCGATCAGCTAACTGCGGACCAAGTCGCCGCCAAGATCAACAACCTACCGCGACGCCGAGTCCCGATCGCCGGCAACCATCTGACTGCATTCATCGATGTTCAAGGCAAGCTGCTGTTCTACGTCGTCGCCGCCTGGGAAGACGACTTTACTGGCTATGTCGTCGACTATGGAACGTACCCTGATCAGCAACGATCGTACTTCACGCTTCGCGATGCCCGTCATACACTTGCGTCTGCCGCCGAAGGCACCGGACTCGAAGGCAGCATCTATGCCGGCCTCCAGGCATTGACGGGCGAACTGCTTGGTCAAGAGTGGCAACGAGACGACGGTGCAGCGATGAAGATCGGTCGCTGTCTGGTCGACGCAAACTGGGGACACTCCACCAACGTCGTCTATCAATTCTGTCGGCAAAGTCCCCACGCATCGGTCCTATTGCCCTCGCACGGTCGCTTCGTCGGTGCGTCGTCGAATCCGTTCAGCGAATACAAACGCCGGCCAGGAGATCGAGTTGGACTCAACTGGCGAGTCCCGACCATTCATGGAAAACGGGCGATACGCCACGTGATCTACGATACTAACTGGTGGAAGTCCTTCACCCATGCCAGGCTCGCCGTCGCTATGGGCGACCGAGGTTGTCTATCCATCTTTGGCGACCGTCCAGATCAACATCGGATGTTCGCCGAACAGGCCACCGCCGAATACTACGTCCGCACCGAAGGTCGCGGCCGCACTGTGGACGAATGGAAAGCCAGGCCAGAGCAGCCCGACAACCACTGGCTCGACTGTCTCGTCGGCTCTGCCGTCGCAGGGTCCATGCAGGGTGCACTTCTCTTCGGCACGGATGTCCCCGCACAGCCTAAACGTAAGCGAGTCAGTTTCAGTGAGCTTCAACGCAAGAAAAGAAGTTAATCTAGCAATCCAAAAGCCCACTGTGACCGATGAAACCGCAGTCTTTCGTAGATGCCCGTTTCGGCGCGTCGGTGTCTCATTTAATAAACACCGCTGCAATGTCGGCCGCGATCTTCATGCCAGCGGTCGATGCACCCGCCGCGCCGAACAAGACCGTGGCGACGGCCAATCAAGGGCGGTTTCATGTCCGTTACGCGGTCCGATCTTTCCCGATCTTCCTGTGCCTCTTGGACAAATTTAGCGCAGTAATTCCCAAAAACATCGCGCGGCATTCGCGTAACAGTGGGCTCTTTTGGATGATACGAGGAAGACTTGTATGGTCGATGCCCCGTAGTGCGATTGAATCCGGACGATGAAGTGACTTCGGGTTTTGACTCGCCTGTAGTACACCGTCCGTTTTCCTTCAGTTGCTTCGTCTTCTGCCGGTTCGTGTTCGCGTCGGTACCGTGAAGTTACCAGCACATCTTGCGATTTTGAGCATCGTGCGCCGAGTCGCTGGTGAACTCCTGTCCGATCATAGATCTCAACTAGGAAATGAATCACCTGGTCAGCAGTAATTTGCCAGCGCGTCGTGCTTGACTCTTGAATCGTTATCATGAGCCGCGCTTGCCCGCATCACCTCTAGATTGATATTCAAATGATGGTTGCTTCTCTTCCGCTTCGCTCGGCGCTCATGAGCTTTCTGGCAGTCGCGATGATCGCGATTTCACCCGATTCTCTCAGTGCGCTGGGGCCTTCGGAAATAGTTGGAGCGTGGGTGATGTCCGTCGACTCACGCCTGTCACCCGAGTCGGTCGATGTCGAGATTGATCATCAACCAGACGTCTGGAAAGTAACGCTGCGAAGTGGTGCGGGCGCAGTCACGACCAACCGCGTGAACCTCGAAGAAGATGTCCTGAGAATTCGATACGGAGTCAAGCCTCTAGAAGTCCGAGTCGAGCTAACAGTACTTGGCAAAACCATGAGTGGGTCTGTTGTAACCGGTGAGGGCGATACGCTACGTAGGCAATCCATCACGGCTCACCGAGTCCCCGTGACCGATGCGTCCCCCGCGCCGAAGCAGTTGGTTGAATCGAAAAAGACGGTCGTGCAAGCTCGCGAGTTCTTCGGTGCATGGGAGCTCTCGTTGCGGCGAGTGAATGCCGAGTCGACCAGGGCTATTCGTCTGGGAATGGTCGTGACGGAATCAGATGAGGATCTTATCGTGGGCCACAGCGGGTTCGAGATGAAGGGACCGCAGAAAAGGGTCGACCAGGTTCAGAGCACGCCTGACGGACTCCGTTGGATCCTCGACGGCGGCATGTTTGGACTGCTGAACGTCGATTTGGTTTCGGAAGGTGAAAAGCTCCGCGCTAAGGTTAGCGGCTCGGATCAAGAGGCATTTTTAGTGGGAACAGCGATCCGCAAGCCCAAGGCAAGCGATGTCGGTGTTGATCGGGAACAATTGATCCAAAAGCCGGGTGCCCAACTGGTTGGTATTATCGGTGGCGAGGCACGAGTGGTCGAGGTCGATGGTGACAGGATCATCATTCAACAGCGTGAAGTCGTATCACGGATGTTTAACGACGATCCATTACTTGTTCTTTTTGAATGGTTCCGTCTTCCCGAAAAGTCGCGATTGATCGCAGCCGAATCAAATACAGCGTGGTCCGTCAACGGCGCGACCATTCAGAGCTGGGATATCCAGAATGCAGAGACACCTTCGGCACTCGGCAGTTGTAAGTTGCCGGGTAACCCACCAGAGATTGTCCACCGTTCGGGAAAACTGGTGTTCGCCGCGAACTGGAACGGCCATGCGGATACACAGCAATTCCACGTGATCGACGTATCTGATCCAAGCAGTCCGAGGCTGCTTGCGTCGCACAGTACGCCTAAGGGCTTAAGCAACTACGACATCGCTGTCGCGGGATCGACAATCTATCTTGCAAACGCGGGGGGGCTTCGCATTGCTGACGCGACGAGTCCGCAAACGCTTGTGACGCGAAGCAATTTCGTGGGGCGGGGGCGTTGGGTAAGAGGGGTCGACGTTGTCGGGGCAACGGCTTACATCGCAACTTCGATGCATGGTGGTGCCTCCTGGTTGCAGATCATCGATGCTTCGGACCCAATGGCTCCCGTTCAGACAGGAGTCTACAGATCGACGGGTGGAGCTCAGGACGTCTCCGTCTCCGGCGATTTGGCAGTGCTTGCTGATCGCGCAGCGGGCATTGTAGTGCTTGACGTTTCGGAACCTCAGAACGTACGCCGTGTCGGTTATTACCAAACAAAGGGGCGGGCAAACGGGGTAGACATCTTCGGAGAGCTGGCGTTTGTCGCGGTCGATGACGACAAGGGAGCGAGAGCACTGCAAGTGATTCGCTATACGGAGAAGGTCGAGGGAACCGAGTAGTCATCAACCCAAAACACATCGCTCTGTTGCGAGCGCAATTCAATTTACCCGGGAAAGAAATGGTACGCGGACTCTTTTTCGGGAGCTGCCGGTCGGTTGCAGTGTTCCGGTGGCCGACCGCGGATTGTCTGGTTAGAGCTACCGGTTGATGAAACCGGAGCACTTTCGGTGAGGACCATTTCGGCGCGTCGGTGCCCGGATTCTGAAGACACCGACGCGAGTTTCACCCCGACCGAACTCCGTTCGGTCGATGCAACTTTCATATCTTACAGGGAAAATTTCAAGAACATGTAAGGCGGAGGACGCACCCTAATATGTTCCGACTGATCAGTCATACCCGCCGAACTTAACGCTTTGCTTGCGTTTTCTAACCTACTGCAAAACGAAATTGAGTACATGACTCGAAACAGATTTTCGGTTCAGATAGGATAAGGCTTCGTGCTCACACGCTGTTTCCGTTTCTAAGCGTCTTTGCGGGAGCATTTGATTATTTGCGTCGCGACGCTTCAATTTCCTCCGATGTGATCTTGCCGTCGCCATCGATGTCCATCTTGGCAAACATTCGCTCCGC
The DNA here is from genome assembly GCF_039541335.1 of Novipirellula rosea. Classification (NCBI taxonomy): domain Bacteria; kingdom Pseudomonadati; phylum Planctomycetota; class Planctomycetia; order Pirellulales; family Pirellulaceae; genus Novipirellula; species Novipirellula rosea. The sequence continues at coordinate 6,161 of NZ_BAABGA010000009.1, forward strand.
GTTGCCGATGGCTTCGGCGCGAGTCAGGATGCCGTCTCCGTCGCGGTCAATTTCTTTGGAATGTCCTTTCAGGAATCCGCCCATCGCACTTCGTGAACCGCCTCGACCGCTCAGTTCGGCAGCGCTCAGCTTGTCGTCGTTGTTCGCGTCATAACCCGCAAAGGCATTGGTGGCCTCGCCAACGATTTCGTCTCGGCTGATGATCTTGTTCTTATCGATATCAATCTCATCGGCATGAACCAGAATCCACGGTTGACGGGGACCATCGCCCGGTTGTGGCCCCTTCGGACCGCCAGCTTGTCCCGGAGGCGTTTCACCACGCGGTCCGCCACCTTCGCCACCGCGCCGCTGACCACCGGGGCCTCGAAGTTCGTCTGCCGTGATCTGGCTATCTTTATTGGTGTCGAGCTTGCGTAGTGCGGCTGCGGCTTCGCGAAGTTCTGCCTTGTCGATTTTGCCGTCGCCATTTACATCCAACGCCGCGACGATTGGATCACCACCGGTCCTACCACCATCAGGGCGTCCGCCGCCTTCGCCAGGACCTTGATTGCCTTGCGGTTCATTGCCGGTTGGACGCTGTGACTCTGGGCGTTGGGCATTCCGACGACCGTCGCCACCACGTCCTTGACGTGGCGTATAGTTCTCAGTCTTCGTTCCTTGCGTTGAAACAAAGTTGAACGTCGCCGATCCATTGGTGGCGACCGTGTACTCGACGGAGCGTGGGTCTCCGAAAACTTCGTAACGCACAATGAAGCTGCCCGGCTTCGGCCTCTCAAACCCGACGATCTTTGCCCCTTTCAGACCAGGAAGCGATGGCCGAACACCTTGTGCCCGCGGTTGAGGATCGACCTGGCCGTCGCGTTCAACCACTTCGCCGTAGAAGCCACCGTTTAAATAGGGGAACGTTTTCGTTGCATGGTAGTGATACTCGCCGTTCGGGCCGTTGTGTCCGTTCAACCAATCGAGATTCGTTGGCGGCTTGCCGTTCGGATCGTTGTAGCCGTAGATCGGATAGCCATCGAGAGCCACCGCAATCGGGTTTCCGGCACCGACGATCTTTTCCAGGTGCACGGGAGCGATGTGATAGTGGTAGTCGTCGGCTCGCCCACAATGCCCGCCCCACTGATCGAGTTCACCGGCCAGAAGAGTGTCTGTCTTTCCATCGTTCTTGATCGGATTGAAGATTGGTACGCCGTTGACCGCTAATGCAATCGCGCCACGAAAGAAATGCTCCTTCGTCGACATCGGGTTCTTCGCGGGAACCGGGTGTAGCGGAATTCTCCACGCGTTGTTGCCTGTGTACGACTGAGGCAGAGGAACTTGTTGTTGCCACGCTGTGATGCCGGTCATCATGGGATGATCGGGCATGCCTGTCGATTCAATGTACAGGAAGTTTTGATCGAAACGAACGTTGACTGTTTTATTGAACGGCTCAAACAGCTTGGCCAAATCGGGTGTTTTCGGCTCCGTCGCATTTTGGAATACGACCAGATGGTGTTTCGGCCGCTCTGTGTTGAGCCGAATGATCTTCTGCTCCGTTTGAGCCGAAGGCGCATGTGAATGCCCTTCATGAGCGACTGTCAGGCTGGGCACTGCAACGAGCAATCCGAGCGTGGTGATGATTTTGTGCATTGATTATCCTGTTCGTAAATATTCAGTGGTCTCACGCAAAGGCGCCAAGCCGCAAAGAATGAACTGCGAGATAAAACCTCTGCGCCTTGGCGCCTTGGCTTGAGAATTCATTTAACGTCGCTTCTTTTTCCGCCTCGGCGTCCACCGCCTCCTTCCGGAACGACGTTAGTCAAACCACGAAAATCGGGTCGGCCTTTCCCGTCGGGTGGCGACTTCACAACCGTGCGAAACAGGACGAGGTTGTCGAGCTTGATGTCCTCAGACCAGATGAACTTCGCTCCCGTGAAGTCGTGTTCAAAGAACGGCTCCTTCGGTCCGACTTCTTCTTCGGTGAACTCTTTGGCATTGGGCCACCTGCTGTCATCGAAGTCGATCGCGAACCAGTCTTTCGGTAGCGTGATATTTTCGACTCGTGGGTTCTTTGTGTCGCCACCAATCGGCCCCCATGAAAACTTCTTCGCTTTCCATGTCGCGTTGGTCACGGTGCCGTCGCCTAGTTTTAGGATGAAGCCGCCATCGCCGATATTCGTGTTGGCGTATTCCATCCCGGTTTTGGGGTCGGCGTTGTCAATACCCATCACTGCGATCGTCATCGGATAAGCTGGCAACACATCAACGGATACCACATTGTGGGGAACAAACGAGATGGAATCGACGGCGACCAGTTCTCCGTTGATGTACAGCTTGAACGAATTGTCCGCGTAGACGTTGGCTTTGATGGTGTCGTCGATGCGAGGCTTTCGTGGTGGCTGTTGGGCATTCGCGGTTGTTAGAACGCCCGACACAGACAGAATCGCAGCCAACATGCATGGAATTCGATTCATTACTTCTTTTTCCTGTTCGGAGTTGGCTTCTTTGTCTTGTTGGTCTTGTTTCCGCCACCGCCTCCCTTACGTGCGACCGGTGCTTGGTTCGGGTCGTACTGCGGATTTGGAATCGCCATTTGGGCGTCAACGTCGTCGAGATACTTCACCAGCAAGCCGTCCAGTTCTTTCGCCTTCTGAGGCAACTGTTTCGACAGATCGTTTTGTTCTGAGATGTCCGTATTCATATCGAACAAGGCAAGCCGACCGTCTTCGTAGAATTTCATCAGCTTGTGATTGCCGAGGTACAAGGCCGAATGGGGACCGTCACCACCTTGATAATGCGGGAAGTGAAACACCATTTCTTCACGCGGACGTTTGACGGTTCCCGTGCCGTTATCGAGCAGGCCGGCAATGCTGCCGCCTTCGATGCCCGGAGGCAGTTTCGATCTAGGAATACCGGCCCATTCGCAGTAGGTCGGATAGAAGTCGTAGCCGACGACTCGTTCATGGCACCATGAATCGGCTGGAATGCCGGGGCCGCGAATGATCATCGGACTGCGAATGCCGCCTTCCCAGACGCCGCCTTTGCCGCCAGCCAGACCGCCGCGTGCCCCGCCTTTGCCTCCCTTGCCGCCACCTCCGCCACCGCTACCGTTGTCGGACATGTAGATCACGAAAGTGTTGTCCGCCAGCCCGAGCCGGTCGATCGCGTCAACGACCATGCCGACTCCGGTGTCCAGATTCTCTGCGATCGCTGCACTGCCAACGCGTTTCTCTTCGACACTGGTGTTCATCCGCTGCGCGTACTTGGCAAGCGTTTCTTTCATCGCGTTTTGTGGTGCGTGCAAGGCATGCCACGACATCTGAATGAAGAACGGTTTGTTCGCTTGCTTGTTCTTCTCCATAAAGGCCACGGTCCGCTTTGCCATGCCAAAGATGTCTGCGGGGTTCGGGTCGCCGTACTGGTGAGCGTACTCGTTGCCAATCTCGCCATCGCCTTCGTCATATCCATGAGCGGCAGGGCCGCCGCCATTGATGTGCCACTTGCCATAGTGAGCGGTCGCGTATCCGGCATCACGAAGCAGTTCACCAATAGTAACATCCTTGCGGTCAATTTCGCGAATGTTGCGTGGCCCGATCATCTTGTATCCATCCGCTGCGGTGACGCTACTGGACGCTTTGGTCCAATGCATCGCCGCCGGACTTCTGCCCGTTTGCAGACTGATTCGAGTTGGCGAACATACGGATGCCGGAGCATAGGCCGCCGAGAATCGCATCCCTTGCGCCGCCAGTTTTTCGAGGTTCGGCGTGTCAACGATCGAACTCTTCGACCATTCGAGATCAGGGTGCATGGGGACGGATAGTCCGTTCCAAGCCTGATCGTCGGACATCATGAACACGATGTTCGGACGTTCTGCCGCGGCGGATGAGGCGGCACAGACGAGCGAAGAAAGCAGGAGGAAGGTTTCACGCAAAGGCGCAAAGACGCAAAGTTTTTTCATCAATCTCATCTCTCGTTTTCCTTTCTTTGCGCCTTCGCGCCTTTGCGTGATTCTCTTCCATCCAGCAGGTAGGAATAGCTCACATCACCGTTTCGCTGACTCCCGCCTTCAGCCGACGGCAAATACGCTCGGACATAATCCACGCGAGACGAGTCGGCATTGACGCGAACTCGAACATGTCCGCTACTGCCCTGGATTTCGCCGCCCAGATAGCCGTATTCGGCGGCGCTCTTGGTTCCGGATCGTGGATGTCCCGGTTGCGGAACAAGCTGATAGACGATGCCGTCAAGGTCTTGTTTGATGAACATGTGATCGTGACCGTGGAAGACAACATTCACGCCGTGATCAACCAGCATCTGATGAACGGGCTTCCCCCAGCCGGGACGATGCTGTGCAAATTCGTCCTTCCCAGAAGCACCTTTCCCACCCCATTCCCAGAACGGAGCCGCCTCTTTGCCGCCACGTTGATTGCGGTCACTGCCACCGACCAAGTGATGCAGAAACACAAACCGCAACTTCGCATCACTTTCTTCCAGCGACTGTTTCAGCCACTGGTATTGATACTCGCCGAGCGTCCAGTACCAGTTGTCGCTGTTTCCGCCGCGAGAGCGCGTTGTTGTGTGTCGAAACGGATCAAGCACAATGAATTGAGCGTCACCCCATTCGAACTGGTAGTAGTTCTCTGGCAAACCAACTTCCCGTTCGAGCCTGTCGTTGCCCGTGAAGAAGTCATTCGGAACAGGATTCGGCAGGTAACGTTTGCGAGTCGTTGTCGCCCAGACGTTTGAACCACGGTTACCGGATTCGCCGTCGTGATTTCCCAAAGCGAAGTACAACGCGGCGGAATGGCACAGGTGGCCGAGATAGTATCGCTGAGCCAGATACTGCGGCTCCGACAATTCGGGCTTCACGTATTTGCCCGTCATGAACGTGTCGCCCAGAGCAAAGTGGAAGTCGGGCTGATCCGCCAGAGCGTTTTCCAACGTTCGGAGGTAGACATCGCCACTGGTGTTTTCGTCCAGATGGGAATCGGCCTGCACGGTAAAGACAAAAGAGCTACCGTTGTCTCGCTGCGTGTGAAACGAAAATTCGTCGGTCTGCTGGTTTCGGCCGTCACCCTGATACATCACGCGATAAAAGTAGCGAGTGTTCCTCGCGAGCGAATCGATCACAAAGTCGAATGGTTCACCGGCGGCAAGACGTTGAACGGCCGTTTTGCTAGACAGCCTTCCTGCCTGATCGCCATAGGCCACATATGCTTTCACATCGCTGTGAAACAGTACGCGAACGGTCCCGCTGTTGTCCGTGAGTCGCCCCACGATGATATTGAACGGATGGTCGGGAACATTGTTCGCTGACGGTGGTTCTGTGTAGCCCCCGAGCCTGCTGCCGCCGCGTGGTTGCTTTTGAGCCATCGCATCGATCTGCCCACATAGAATCATCAGGGCAGCAACAAAAATGCCCCACCGACCGAAACCTTTGCGTCTTCGCGTCTTTGCGTGCACAAACTTTACGCAGGAAAGCAGAGTCTCACGCAAAGTCGCAAAGTCGAAAAGGAAAAGATATCGGCGAAGATTATTCACTTTTGATTCTCCGACCGGGTTCGTGATGCGCGTCGTGCGAGAAGAAATCTGAAGCCAGTTCGGATTGGTCCACCAACTCCAGCATCACGCTCTTCGGGCCACCTCGGCCTCGCGGAAGACCATCAAGCAGCATCTTGTGAACCGTTCCATCTTCAGCGTCAAACCAGACGTCAACCTGTTTGGGACCGCGAACGTCGCTTGATTTGCGAATACAGGTGAGCCGCGAAAGCAACGTGCCGTCGGCACCCGTTTCCTGCTCATCTGCAAGTTCAACGTCAAACCCGATTTTCAACTGTGACAGGTTGGCGTGAATATTTAGGAACGGCATATCCTGCTGATTGCCCGGCATTCCACCGCGGAAGCGATTCAAATCCGTGGAGACATGCACTGGTCCGTTTTCGCGGAACGACCAACTGACCTGACCGTCGCAACCAGAGGTTCTTGTCTCGCCCGTCTTCAGCAACACGGTCATCACGTATTCATCAGCACCACGTACATGAATCGTCGCCCCGTCGATTTGCTCGGGTGCCTCGCGATCCCACGCCTCCTGCGAGAGATTTCGCGGACGCTTATCACGCGGATACTCTTGGGCGACGCGAACTTTATAGGTGCGGTCAAACGGCTTAGCCGCTGCTTCCACCACCTTCTCAAGCGAAGCCATTGCCGCCGACACACTTTGGTGCGGGCCAAACACAACGAACATCACCATCACAGCGGCCGCGATCGTCAAAGCCGACGTCAAAATCGCAAACCTGCGTCGACTAAGCGGCACACTCTTTAGCGCAACATTCACAGAATCCGCCGCAAATTCTGCATCGATCCGCTGCATCACTGCGTGGATGCGCTCGGCCTCAGAATCGTCGTCGCGGCTGCCGATATCTGCCAGCATGCCATGAATCAGCAGCGACTGGGCAACAGTCTCACTCGCTTCGCTTATAGGCACATCGCTATTGCCTTCAGGACTTTCATCCGCATCATCCAGCCAGTCCGAAAGTAAATCGTCGATCCGATCGTTCATGATGTCGCCTCCGACGCCGCCAAAACGCCCTTCGTCTTCAAACACTCGGCCAACATCGCGCGACCACGCTGAAGCCGCTTTTTGCACGCTTCCAGCGACAACTCGAATCGCTCAGCCACTTCCGCAGCGGACAGACCATCAAAGTACCTGCCGCCGATCACCGACTTCTGCCGTTCGGGCAACGCATCGATGCATTCACGCAGAGCAGCAACTTTGTCGTCCCACGTGTCGCCCGCCAACAGGTTGATGTTCTCAAAGTGCCGGTCCACCACCTGCAGCACCGCCTCATGCAGCAGCACTGGAGCCGTTTTCCGTTTCCGGTAGTGAGCCAGCACCAATCGCGAAGCGATTCCTCGAAGCCACGGCCCAAATGGACGGTCCAAATCGCATTCATCGAGTCGCCGCCAAGCGACGACCATGGCTTCCTGAAACAGGTCATCGACTGCGGCCTCATCGCGGACCAGACTACGCAGATACACCATCAGCATCCGCGAATTTTCGCGGGCCAGAATCTCAAATGCTGTTCGTGCTTTCGTGTCCAAAACAACGTCCAATGATGGTTTGCCAAATCTGACGACACCCTTACTGTCGCGACTGGGCCATTTGGGGACAAAAAACCGGCAGAACGCTGAAAACCTAAGCTCGGTCCACATCAATTTGCAGCATTCCTTGCTTCGTCAAGCACGTTCGCTGCGCAATGATGCTGCAATGGTCCGTCGTTCGCAAACGGGAGGAGGTCGAATTGAAATGGCACAGCGAGTTAAGTTGCGGTGAAGCCATCACAATCTAAGGGCGTTGTTATTTCCATTGGAAGTCTCCGCTTGGTCACTCTCAACTGGCCGAGATTAGACCAACCTCAGCATTTTTAGCGATCGCCGAACTGCAGTAGGTGCAGGACACCGAAGCGGCTTTTCACGATTCTGTGCGGTGCACCGGCGGCCGACGCCGGTGTGTTTTCCAGCAGGTTCCGGCTTCATCGACCGACGCGAGTTCCGGTACTATCAAACTGAACGAGGTTGGACAACCCTCAGCATTTTAGAGGATCTCCTAACTGCAGGAGGTGCGTGACACCGAATCGATTTCGGCCTGCTGCTTGCATCGCCCGATGACCGACACCCGAAGTTCTACGTCGAACATGACCAATTCCGAGCGTGCGTGCTCGAAACCTTAAGCAGTCCGTCACTGTCGCGTGTTTCAACTTTGCCGGAATGCGGTAGCGAACGCGAAATCGAAAAAGTTTGTGCGTTCATCCGCCAGTTTGGTCGCCTCCGGAGTAGCTCAAGGAGTAGAGAGACAACTTCCCTCAGAGCGACCGAGACTGTGGCTGACGATCTGCAAGACGAAATACGAGAGAACGCATCGGGACCGGCAAAGGCGTCTGGCGACGCTGGAAGTGTCGAGCAGCACAAGCTGACCGAGCAAATCGCTGCGGACAAGCATCTCGCTGGCAAGGAAGCGGTTCGCAAAGCAAATCGCGGTTTGCGTTTTAACAAGATCGTGCCGCCATCGGCTGGCTGATCTTTCTTTTCGTATCGCGATGCGTATAGGGCTGCCGGGGACGGCAATAGGATATCAACACGGATGTTGAAGCGTTTGTCAGGGATAATCGAGCAAGCATGGCGCGGCGGAGCTTCTCGCTCCTCATCCACGCCAGGACGCTCGCCCCGGCAGCCCTTCTTTTCGCGGCTTCGTGCAAAGTACGACGCGGCGAATACAACGCTCGACAACATGAAACATTGGTCGCAGGCTGACGGATTGTCGGCGGCATCTGCAAACTCACCCGACGTGCGGCGAACACTTCGCAATCGTTCGCGATATGAGGTCGCGAATAACAGCTACGCTCGCGGGATTACATTAACGCTCGCGAATGACGTCGTTGGCACGGGCCCGCGATTGCAGATGCTTACGGCCGACGACGCCGCAAATCGCTTTGTTGAAGCGGAGTTCTTCGCGTGGGCCGAGGCGATTGGCCTGGCCGAAAAGCTGCGAACGATGCGGCTTTCCCGTGTCGCCGATGGTGAGTCGTTTGGGTTACTGACCAGCAACGATCGAATCGACGCACCCGTCAACTTGGACCTGCGACTATTTGAAGCCGATCAAGTCGCGACTCCAACGCTTACGCCCGAGACGCGTCGTTACCTCGACGGCATCCGTTTCGATGAAGCCGGCAATCCGGTCACCTACGACATCCTTCGCCAACATCCAGGCGACGGCATGTTTATGGTCGATGAAGAATACGACACCGTGCCGTCCGCCGCAGTGCTGCACTACTTTCGCTGTGACCGTCCAGGACAAATTCGAGGCATCCCGGACATTACGCCAGCATTGCCGCTGTTCGCACAACTCCGCCGGTTCACGCTCGCGGTGCTTTCGGCTGCTGAAACGGCCGCCGAGTTCGCCGGCATTCTCTACACCGATGCGCCGGCCAATGGTGAAGCCGATGCCGCCGAACCTTTCGAACCGATCGAACTCGAAAAACGAATGCTGCTGACGATGCCGGGCGGCTGGAAGATGGCTCAGATGAAGTCGGAACAACCTTCGACGACCTACGCGGAGTTCAAGAAAGAGATTCTCAATGAAATCGCCCGCTGCTTGAACATGCCGTTCAACGTCGCCGCTGGAAATTCCTCGGGATACAACTACGCCAGCGGGCGACTCGATCACCAAACTTATTTCAAATCGATCCGCGTTGAACAAACGCAACTCGCTCGTGTGGTGCTTGACCGCATCCTGCACGCTTGGCTTCGCGAAGCCATTCTGATCGAGGGCTATCTGCCCCATTCGCTTCGCACGCTGGATTCCACATTTGAGCATCAATGGTTTTGGGATGGTCACGAACACGTCGATCCAGCCAAAGAGGCCAACGCCCAGAAAATCCGTCTCGCCAGTCATACGACGACTCTGGCCATCGAATTTGCGCGGCAGGGGCGCGACTGGGAGACGGAACTTAAACAACGTGCAAAAGAAATCGCCCTGATGCGTGACCTCGGTCTGACGATCGAGTCCGAAACTGATTCCCCATCCGAACCCGATGTCACGGAAGACCATGCCGAAGACGCAGAACCCCAAACCGCTTGAAGCGGAAGCCGAATCCGTCCCCAGTTCGCTGCGTATCGTATGTGACGATGCCGCCACGATCACTTTGGCAGCCGCTGAAACGCCGGCCGAAGGGGAGGACAAACCGTCACTACGCAAGTTCTCGATGACGGCGTACACCGGCGGTGCGATGCGGCTGGGCGGGTGGCCCTATCCGGTGGTCGTCGATCTGGCCGGCATGCGAGTGACTCGCAAGTCACGGCCGATTCTGAAAGATCATGATCGCGGCAGCATTGTTGGACATACCGACGACATCACGATCACGGACAAAGCCTTGCAGGTCGCTGGCGTGATCTCAGGTGTCGGCGAAACGGCCCAAGAAGTGATCGCGACCAGCGAAAACGGATTTCCGTGGCAGGCCTCGCTCGGAGCGAGTGCGGACAAGGTGGTATTTATTCCGGAGGGCAAGACCGCGAAGGCAAACGGTCGCGAACACATCGGTCCACTTTACATCGCTCGCAAATCAACGCTCGGCGAAGTTTCATTCGTCGCCCTCGGCGCCGACGACAACACCGAGGCACGTGTGGCGGCGGGGCTAGCGGATGGCGACGGACCAAATGAAACCGAAGCTGACGAAACCCAATCCACGGACGACCTCGAACCCGTCAACGCAAGTTTGAATATGAGCACGAAGCCAAAGACCGAGCCGAAACAAACCAAGCCAATCTCACCGGTTGACGAAATGCGTGCCGAGGCCGCGGCCGAATCTCGCCGCATTGCCGGCATTCGGAAACTTTGTGCGGGAATCCATGCGGACATCGAAGCTGACGCGATCGAGCAAGGCTGGTCCACCACCAAGACGGAACTCGCCGTACTACGAAGTGAACGTCCCAAAGCTCCAGAGCAAACCCAAAACTCACCGCGTTACAGCCGCGAAGTCCTCGAGGCCGCCGCGTGTCTGTCCGTAGGGATCGAGGAAAAACAACTGCTAGCCGCTTACGGCGAGAAGACTCTCAACGCCGCAGATCCGCTGCGACATATCGGTTTGCGTGAACTGGTCGCCGAATGTGCTCGCATGGAAGGCATCGAAGTGCCGCGAGTGTTCGGGGACGGAACCGCCACCATCCGTGCCGGTTTCTCCTCGATGAGCTTGCCGTCGATCATGGAAAACGTCATGAACAAGACGTTGCTGGCGGCATACCAAAACACGCCGATCGCTGCGTTTGATTTGTGTAGCATCGGAACTGTGACCGACTTTAAAGAGGTCGCACGGTATCGTTTGCTTGGAACCGGCGGTTTTGAGCAAGTCGCCCCGGATGGGGAACTGAAGCACGGCAAGTTGTCGGAGCAAAACTATGCGGTATGTGCTTGAGTTCACCGAAGCCGATCTCGACCGACCGCCTTCCGAACCGGAGAAAGTCGCGGCAACGGTTCGCGAGATGTTTGACGGCGAAACGCCAGTTCGGACGATGGATGTCGCCGAGAAATTGGGTCGCAACTACGGGACGGTCAAAACGCACTTGCATCGAGCAGGGCAACAGAACCTGCTTCAGTGTGTTCCGCGCAAGGGTTGGCTACCAACCGAGTGCTAACATCGACCAGCAAGCCGCCCAGCTCCAAACCCATCGTTTGCTCAAAGCATGAGCGGAATACTTTTTCGGAGAAAGTTGATTCGACCCTCGTCTTTTGGCTTCTTTTTCTGGAAGGTCTACAGGTAGGCGGCTGAGTTTCGCTGCCGGGTCTTCCGCGCACGTTGCTCGAAATGCGGCATAGGTAACCGGGGAGGGACATTCGATTCATCGACCTGTCTCGCAGGAAAGTTCTCCAGAACTGCTATTCGGGCGCGCAGTCGGCTCTCCAAACGGCATAGGTAATCAGGGAGAGCGATCGTTTTTCGCGAATGGAATCAAACATCATGACGAACGCAACGGATGCGTTGACTGACAAGATCGATGTCGAGCCAGCGGGCGAGGCCGAAGTGAAAGCCAATGATGGTGGTCCAGTGGTTTTGCCCGATCACGCTGCCGAAGCGTGGGCGGGCGTGCTGATTGATATCCACGAAAAACGCGAGCGAATGGCTGCGGACGAACCGGTGAACACGGAAACGGAGTCGCCAGGCCATGGCTAATAGCCAAGACGAACCGACTCGGTTTTACAACGACGGACCATGCCATCCAATCACTCCGTTGTTGGTCAATGGCGAGAAGGAATATCGGAAGTGGTTTGCCAAGACCGCCGACGGTGTTCCGAAATGGACATCGCCGCAGATGAGATTGTTCGAACGCTTCATGCACGACCGCAGGTTGGCGAAGAAACAAGCCATCGTTGGCAATGATCACGGCGCCTGCTTGTTCGGTCCTGGTCACGAGATATTAGCTTCCAAAACGCGAGGGCAAGCACAAGCCGCTTGGATCGCGATCGAAGGTTGGCAGCACTTCACGGCGGCCGGTTTCGACAACGGCACGATCCGCAGCGTGGTCATGCCGGGTTGGAATGTCGGCGTTCAAAGGTGGGCCAAGGCACTGATCAGACCGGACCAAATATCGCTTCCACCAAGACCGCACGAAACCATCGATCCCGAAACGCAAGCGACGCTCGATGCTATCCGTGATTCGCTCGATCTGACCTACGACACGTTGCCCAGGGAGGCCGACATCCGGCCTCGCAGCCTGCGGCGTTTGCTCGATCGTTTCCCGCTGCTAAAGCGTCCCGTCATTCACGGGCTGCTTCGTGCCGGCGAAACGATGAACGTCATTGCACCGCCGAAGGTCGGTAAGTCCTGGTTGGCCAGCGATATGGCGCTGGCCGTAGCGACCGGTCGTCCTTGGCTCGATCGGTTCGAGACCGAGCGTGGCGATGTACTGATCATCGACAACGAGTTACATCCGACGACGTCGGCACACCGTATCCCGAAGGTCATGGCCGCGCGCGGGATCACGGACGCCGACGTCGCGGACCACCTTTTCGTTTCCAACTTGCGAGGCAACCTCAAAGACATCCGTTCGCTCGGTGCGTACTTCGATCACGTCTACGAAGAACGATTCAAGATGATCGTCATCGATGCGTTGTATCGAATGCTGCCAGCGGACTCGGACGAGAACGACAATGCGGCGATGGCGGGCGTCTACAACACCATCGATCGGTACGCCGAAATGCTCGGATCCGCTTTCGTTCTCGTGCACCACACGAGCAAGGGGAACCAGAGCTACAAATCCATCACCGACGTTGGTGCGGGCGCTGGTAGCCAAGCCCGCGCGACTGACACCCACCTGGTCCTTCGACCGCATGAACGGGACGACACGATCGTTCTCGATGCGGCAGTTCGCTCTTGGCCACCGCTCGATCCGTTTTGCCTGCGTTGGGACTTCCCCGTCTGGACGCCCGACGAATCACTGCAGGCCCACGCGCTCAAGCAAGACGGTCGTCGACGAAGAGCCAAAGCCGAGAAGCCACCCAAGGCGGAATGGACCGCCGAGCGATTCGCTAGCGAGTTTGTCGGTGCCGAACCCAAGACTGCCGTGGTCATCAAAGCGGCAGCCAAGGCGAGCGACGTTTCGGGCCGCCAAGCCCAGACGCTACTCGAGCAGGCCGAGGCGGAAGGATTGGTCCACCGCTGGCGGTTCGGGTCGAACCAGAAACATCAATTCGCCACCGAACCACAACCTGACTTGGCCGACCAAACCAACCCGTAAAAACCGACTGCTCGCGCGCGCACACACCCCCTAGTACCCCCTGGGTGCGTGCGCGAGGCACGCCCCAGGGTTTGGACTGCGTGTGCGCGCAAGCGCGGGGGCAAAGTGCGCGAGCGGGAGAGCACCCGACCAAGAACTCCAAAGACCAAACCAAACGCGACACGGGCCGACGTGTGCGGCCGTGTTGCCCAAGGACGCCGACCGGCGAGGACGAACGGGTCCTCCAAAAAAATGCGCTTTCCCAGCAGGGCCGCGGGAACAGCGGCACTAATAGACAGAGTTTGATTGTTGTACATGTCCGACTTTCGGAGGCCAGCGGATGGATGAAGACGAACCGAAGGCCATTCCGATCACGCATTTGCGAGATTCGCTCGGCTACTTCTACCAGCACGTCGCCGAAACCGATCGGCCACTTGTGATCCAACGATATCGCGATCAATCCGTCGTCATGGTGCCGCTCTGGGAATGGCGATGGCTCAAACAACTCGAAGCAAAGGTTCGCGCTGGCGAGCCAATCATTACGGAGGACGATTTAGCAGCTATTTCCCGAGATGTTTCGTGAGGTGTGCTTCAATTTGGAAAAGACGCATCACTGGGCATTTCAACTCTGCGGTCTGCGTCGATGCGTACGTTCGCATTTCTCGCAAACACGCTTCGAAACGCTCGTTGATGATCATCTCCAAATGAATGCTATACTCGGCCTGAATATTCGAATCGATTTGTGCAATGTGGTCCATCTGATTGTATATCGATCCAATTTTCGAGGTCTTTACGACGGGACTCCAAAGCATGAAATGCTTCTCGTAGTCCGGAAAGAATCGATTCACATATTCAATGTCGCGCGAGAACTTCTGCGTCAGCTTGGAAATGTTGTTCGGCCGTTTGTTCTTAACGTACTGCAATCCAGTCGTGAGGTGTATTGCGACCTCACAGACAAAGAGGCGTCTTGTTTCCAAGTCGATCCCCACAACGTCAATTTCACCCTGGGAGTCGACCGTATAGAGGTTCAGTTGCGTGAATTCGCAATCGCGAATGTAACGCAAATACGACGCTACCAGCTGTTCTCCTACGTTGATCATTGACTTCTTCGTGCTGCGTTGGATTTGAAATGCAGCATTCTATCACAGGAAATACTATGGACATTGACGCTCTTGTCGCCGACGCCAAAGAACTCTGCTACGCCGTCGCGCCCGCCGAACTCTCCGGTTCGCCGCTGTGGGTCGTGCCGCAAACCAATTTGCCACCAATGCTCGGCCGACACACGGTTTGCTACGGCTACACCTCGCCCAGCCTCGACATGCACCTGCATCATTGCTTCGCCGATTGGGAAGGCATCCGTGGGCCAGTGATTGTGCTTGGCAATCTGAACATCGAGCGGGACTTCCCCGTGCGAACGTACAACAAGATGCTCGGGACCACGCTGCACGAATTGGCTCACATCCTCGAACGGCCATCGCTGTTCCAACCGCGTCCGTACAACCAACAATACATCCGCGCCGAAGCGATCCGCGTCGCCGAAGCCGTTTCACGCGAGGAAGAGGGCGACGGAACCACGCCACCGTGGACCACGCATGAATCGCGGTTCATGCGGATCGCCTACCACCTGTACTTCCGCGCCCGATCGCTTGGTTACGACGTCCGCGCCGACGAAGTCTACAGCCCCGAGCGGTACGGCATGTCACCGGCCGCCACGTATGCCAACGCGATCAAGGCCGAAGCCGACACGCTGTGTGCCGCGACGTTTCGGCAGATCTGTTCGCTTACCCCACCGCCGGCTTTCAAAGCGGTCTACGAAGCCGACCAACGTTCCTGGATTAATTCCCAATCCCAATGCCAAAGGATGAACCATGAGCTTGACATCACTACTTGATAAGATTGCCGGTCGCCAACAACAACGCCGTCTTTCCAAATGGTCCGACTACAAAACGCTGGTCGCCGACATCTGCGACGGCAAAGAACCCGACGACGACAAGGTCGCCACGGTCCTGGCCGACAACAAGAAGACGCTCGACGAACTTCGCGACGACGCCAAACTGCTGGCCCGCCGGCGAAAGCTACGAGCGGACATGGACGCGATCGAACCACTCGAAAACGAAGCCGTGAAGGTGGACCAAAAAATCTCCGAGGCCGAACAGGCGTTCGAGGCGATGACCGCCAAGCACGAAGAGGAAATGTCGCCGCTCTACATTCGGCGAAACGAGATCAAAGCGATCCGCAAGCGAGCAACCCAAGCCCGCAGCGAACTGCGTGATTCGTGCGAAGACCGCGAACTTATCGCTGAGTACGACTCGGTCCTCGAATACCTCCACGAAGCCCAGCAGGAACTGGCCTGCCTGGATGAAGAGATCACCAAACGCGAAAGCTGGATCCGACAAGACAAGGAGAAAGCCGAGGTGACGCTGTTCGATCAGGAACGAAAACGCTACCGATCGCAGGTCGAAGAGCATGAACGAATCTTGGCCGACCTGAACTCCAAGAGAAAACCTCTGGACGAAGCCGTTGGCGAGTTCGAGAAAAAACTCTCCGCGATCGAGTCACGGCTGCTCGAACCGTGATAGCAGCTAGGATCGCCCATGACACCGCGCAAGCCAAATCGAATAAGCAATACACAACTATTGAAGTCTGATCAGTTGCATCATGTCGACTGACTTGTTCCAGCTATCACTCAATTGTGAAAGGTCAAAACGTTTACATTGAGAGATTGTCACCGAAACGCAAGCCGCATTTGAAAAGGACACCTGATTCAAATCGCAGCCTGAAAAAAACACGTTTTGAAGCACGAATCCATTCAGCATAAGTGAGTCGAGGCTTGCATTTCGGAAGACTACATTCTTCAATGATCGCTTCTTGAAAGAGCGAGATGCCTGTAAACTTCGTACGGCATCATGACCGGTGAACTGTAGAGTGCAATCCCGCAATGTGGCGTTGTCTAATTTGATTTTCACATCTTTGGCAAAAATCAAGTTTGCTGTAGTCAGATCAAGATCGCTCAGGTTGATGTCGTATCGACTATGAAAATCAGCTGGAAATCGTCCTTCCTTAACCTCATGAGTAGACTGCAGTTGAGTGAAAGAGAGATCGCCGCGAATCTTTAGTCTTTCGATGCGAGCGTTTTCAAAACTGACATCAGTGAAGTCACCGCCGACCAAGAATCCCCCGCGCAGATCGAAATCTTCTAGGCTAGGTGAATCACCCAAAGATTCGCGGTGAAATTCGTAGCCGCGTAAATCCTTTATCGCCCACGACTTCGTTGACTTCAATTGCTTTTCTGACAGATAGAAACGCACGTACGCACCTCCGTCTGCCGGTTTGATGTTAGTAATAAAGGAATCATTAAATGTTGCACGTTCAATATTGCAATCTGTAAACGCAGCACCTGACAAATTCGCGCCAGTAAAATCGGCATTTGACAGATCACATTCAAAGAATCTGGCGCCATTAAGGTCGGCAAAGCAAAATTGCGCATTCGAAAAATCGCACCTCACGAAGGTGCTGCCGGTTAGGCTGCGCCTTGAAAAATCCGACTCAGGGCTTATTGCGATATCACGTACAAGGGGGCCTAGCTCTGTCGAAAGCGTGGATGTGTCGGCTCGAGCCGGTGAGGCTAGAAAAACCGCTGCTGCAGCTATCGCGAATAACAGCTTTGAAATTTTAAGATTCAGACGCATCGACTTAAACCTAACAAGCTAGAGCGACTTGATCGTGAGGCTGGAGAAGTCGAGGCCACTTCCCCAGTGAGACTGCAAGCGGAACCTGTCAACAGTCATTTGCCGATCTTCCTCGTATGTCAACACACCGTTTATTGAGACAGATATTCTAAAAAGACTCGGAGCTAGTCGTTGGGCTCGAACCGCAATGCGACTGTTGGCTCGTGCAAGATTGCTTTCGTGAGTTGAGTGATACGCGCTGGAATTTAAAGGGGTGACTTTGCCGGTATCGGTCATGTCATCGTAGCTGCCACCGTACCTCACGCCTGTCATGAGCTTATTCAACGGTTCCTCGTAGTAAGGGGTTCCGGTGACTGTCTCCCCATTGAAGTTTGCGACTTCTAGCCCACCCGCCATCGAATCAAAGGCATCGTTGTCAATTATCGCTGCCTCTATTTCTCCATTTCCGAATTTTACTCCGCTATTTCCGACAAAACTTAACCGGCGACCGATTGACGCGCCTGTCCCGCGGTATGCCTGGACATAACCGTGTGTTCCGTCCCCGCGAGACCGATCGAAAACGTAGTTCGCTTCTAGTTCGAACCCATTGGCGTAACCTTTCGTGCTAAATGAGTCCCAAATTGAACCTGCGCCATCCCATTTCTGAGCTGCGTCAAGTGAACCGTTTCCATCAGAATCGTAATCGGGAACGGGCGTGGTAAACTTCCCCTGGTCGGCGACAGGAACGCCGGAGGAACTACGATCCTTGATAAAATCCTCTAAGGTTTTATCAAGTATCCAAGTGTCTGCAGCTACCAGACCACTCCACTGTGTGGACGGCTTCTCAAACCAGTTGCCGTCAATTTGCTCCAGCGATGGGTAAACCATTGGCTCGACATTGAAATGAACCGTATCTACCGAAATGGCTGGGTGCCCTATCCCCCAAACTTCCGCTCTAAGTGAAGCTCCCCCAAGAGCAACACCTTCGATATAAATGGTGTTCGGATGCGGATCGTTCAGGTTCCATTCAATTGTGCCTGTCGATTTGTTTGTTCCAAGCATGTGCTGCCGCTCTGCGGTTCCCCAAGCCCGTAGACCCTGCCCAACATGCAACACGAGTGTGTGGTAATTTTCGACATTTCCATCAATGTCCAATATTACTTTCGCAAGATCATTCTCGTCCGCGACCCGTGGGTTTCCCACTGTTTTGTAATCAGCAATCGAGTCACGGTCATCATCATCGCTGTTTAAGAAAATTCGTTTTCCGTCCTTGTTTGGCCCGTGGCCACCCTCTTCAATAGCGTCTTCCGTCGCTGACCGCTGGAGTGTTGCGTCGTTGTCGGAATCCGTGTCTAAGTCGATCGAGATTTCTGGTTCACAGGTCGTTGACACGAAATAATAGCCTGCACCGCTAGGCTGACAGGAAGCGTAGACGAGCCCCGCATCCACGTCATCGCGGTCCTCACCCTCTTCCAAGTACAGCGTGTACCACGGTGCATCGCTATCGATGTCGTGATCGTAATGAGCATGTTGGATGGTGAATCCGTAGCCAACAGGGGCGGAGAACGCTACGCCGTACTCACCCTCGTACAGGTCGTCGAAGCTGTAGTTCCCGCCTGCATCGGTCTCTTCGTGGTCCAAGTACGTCCAACTGCTGCCGTTCCACTGGTACAGCGTTACGAGAACATCTTCGACGCCTTGTTCGCCAGATGACTGAATTCCGTCGCCGTTTGCATCCAACCACGCCCAATTGCTGATGCTGCCCGTTTCGGGTTGGCTCGTGGACGTTGACGTACTGGTTGACGTCGATGTTCCTGTCGGAGTGGACGTGCTTGTCGAGGTGGACGTATGAGTGCAGGTGGCTGTCGAAGTATGCGTCGATGTGCAAGTGTGCGTCGATGTTGGGGTGCTGGTCGACGTCGACGTGCTCGTCGAAGTCGATGTGCTAGTGCTGGTCGAAGTCGGCGTGCTGGTGGACGTCGATGTACCAGTTGATGTCGAACTCGATGACGAACCTGATGAACTCGGCGAGTAGCTGGAACTCGAGGTACCGTAGTTGCTGCTCGACGGCGAATAGCTGAACGCCGAAGACATCGGTGCCGTGGCGACCGATTGCGAGTCGAACCGTTCCTGCGTGTAGTTCAGAACACCAAGGCGGGGTTCGGTCTCGGTGCCCATTGAACCGAACACGGCATCCACATCGTCGACGGTGACTTCGCCATCCTGATTGGCATCCGCATACGGATTGTCCTCAAGCCGCGTGCTGTCCGCCAGGACGTTGATAACCTGCAGAACGTCGACCGGCGAGACAAATCCATCACCGTTAACGTCCGGACGCACTTCACGAGCAAGGTTCGTTGGCGTGGCGGTCGCCGTGGCAACAGCGAGGTCAGCGGCGAATAAACGCCGCGATTGCAGCGTTTCAACGCGGAGGCGGCGTTTGCGGGACCGCGTGCGATTTGCGGTCGATGAGCAATTGGCCAAAATGATCCCCCCGGATCAAGGTGCGAGTGTGCGGATTCTCGGTTCTGAATGAGACACGCGGAGGACGCAGAAAGTTCCCGCAGAATTTTTGTCCGGAGGTACAATTCGACTGACTCAATTGCTAGCAATTAAGCCCTAGGGCGGTAATCCATGAGAAACAGTGGCGTGAACGTAGGCGATCGATAATCACTCATTCAAATTTGTTATGAAAAGATCAAGCTCTTTGCGACCAGCGTCAGCGGAGTACACAACAATTCTGGAACCTTGGACCTCCACCCCGTCTGCCTTGGAGTGGATTGAAAAACCGGACATCTGTGGGGCTGAGACCATTAATGGTATGTCGACACCAACAGGCAGCGCATCGAAGACGACTGCGCCATCCCGATTCGTAACCTGAGCCACTGGATGATCGAGAACCAGGATATAGGCAGGCTGAGCATTCCCAGTCGTAGGCATAACCTTTATCGTCGTGGGTTCTGGGCGGGTAAGAACGCGGTGCACCTCGGTATTGGACGGTGCTGTCCACGGTGGATTGCTTATACCTTGTACCCAAAGGCTTTCATCGACTGTTTTGGGGATGATCCAGGTATCAGTTGTGCGTCCAGCCACTCGAGACGGGCTGACTCTCCCATCCTGTATCTGGAATCGGTGTGTTTTCCGAGTTTCAACTGTCGCTTCCGCCCTCTTTGCAAGCCAGTCACTAAACCCAACTCGATGAAATTCAGACAACCGATTTTTTCTGGCGGCTTGTCGCGTGTTCGGTGCGTAGATAAACACATTCGGCAGGGGCGAGCAATCCGTCGTACCGTTGGCACCATTCTCATTTTCCAAAAAAACTGTAATCTTTAAGCTGAACTCTCGCGGATTCGATTCGTTTGCAAGAAGATTGTTGACGAAAACAATATTTAAAATTTAAACCGATTGAAATCGCGATGGCACGCACTTGCGCCCTTACCAATTCGCAATCTGTCATCATGTACCCCACTCTTTGAAAAAGTAGTCAACATCCTTGATTCCAGGCTGCTGCCGCTGCACGGTCTCGTACTTATAGTCACGAGTCTGATTCGCTTCGTTTGTGATACTCCCATCGCCGTCTAGATCGCGATTCAAAACGATTGCCAGAATCTCACTTCACTTTGAGGCAACTCGCATGGTCATTCAGTTGCTCAGATACAACAGAAGCGACGAGGCGGCGAAAGCCGAAAACAAAGATGACACGCTCGCGATGCCGATTATTTTAATAGCAAGGGAATCTTGAGGTTGCGAGTCTGACGCGTCAAATTCCTTTTCTTTCTTTTTTGCCGCAGCAAGTGAAACGAGAACTGAAAGTGGGAAAGCAATTACTACTGCATAAACCCCGAACACAAGAAATGTTGGTACGAAGCTCTGCATGAATTCCGGACCGCCTTCGCCAAATTTGAGTCTTCCCTCCCACGAAACAAACATCGCAAATATCCCAGCTGTGACAACCGGGTGAACCAAGCTTGCAACCAAAAGAAAGGGCAGAGAGCCAGCCTGCCGATACCAGTACACAGTCACCAGGAAAGGCACAAAGAAAAATGCGGCAAACGGGAACAACATAAAATTCTCTAGTACAAAGCCAAAGCACTTGCAGGGCACACCCGCGGAAAAAGCAGATCCACTCGCCCCCAAAATAATTGTTGAAAATGCCAAACAGCGAAAAACGCTCGGAAATGTCAAATGTCATTTGCCTATAGCCGAAGAACAGGAACTGTCTACGAGACTGCTGCCCCCATCCCGCTATCGGCATCGCTCAGTCCTCCACAGGGATCCAGTATTCCCCTGTGATCAGGTCGTACTGTCGCTCAAAAACGCCTAGCTCGGAACGACCCACGACATATTGATTGCCCAAGCTCGGACTACTTTGCCACAGCTTCACCAAGGTGCTTTGCTGGTAGTTTGAGACCAATCCACCATCGATCCAAACGCGATTGCTCGGAAACGCGCTTGAATCCGTATCTAGAAGAGAGAACTTGGCAAAGTTGTTCTGCATTGAGAAACCAACATCTAGCTTGAACCAAATGTCGCTAGACGTTCGCGTCATTACCTGATCGAATCCATCTTCCAAGAATGGGTCCGGCCGCCCATGGACTAGTACGCCCATTTCTCCAGACGTATCATCAATTAATGTTTTGTACCGGTCGCGGTCATCGATTTCTCCTTGGAACACACCAAACTCGTAACCAGCGTTGAGCCTTGAATCAATGTGTTCGAAATATTGGACTTTCGTTCCATCAAATCCGACAGCGTAGTTATCTCGACTGTAAAGACGGAAGTCGCCGTTGCTATACGGAGATCCTGGGTTTTCACCAAATTGCAGGAACGTCGTCGCTCCGAAGCCTTGAAGCCGCAATGTCGCCGCACTGGCTGCCTCATCCCCACCATCTACGGTAGAGAACGCCGATGAGACAGAGCCAACTCCACTGGCGGTGTACACATTAGCTATGAACGATTTTGACACGATCGATCCAAGGCTGATGTAAAAGCTCGTGATACCTCGATCGTCGTCGTACAGGTTGACTGTAATTTTGTCGCCATCTCCAGGAGTAAGCATCCCAACGTTGAGCGTGAACGCCGAAAGCCCAGGGGCATACTCTTGGTACACTCGCTGCTCACCATTGACGAGGACCTGAACTGCATGAGCATCAAGCATGCCGGCGTCGTCGAATTGGCCTGACAAAAAAGCTGAAGTGATCACGCCGAATTCATTGAAACTTGTCGTGAGTTTTGGATGTTGAACCCACTCTGGCGCGACGTTTAGAACAATGATTCCCGAATTGTACTCGCTACCCTGCTGCGGTGTGGCCGACGTTTTCATCCAATCGGCATTGGTAAGATTGCCACCAACTGGCCCGTCATCGACAATGTACACCCAACGATGGAAGTTAAATACGTTAGCCTCGCTAATGTCACGAGAAGCGGACACTGTAACGAGTTCGGACGAATCCTTTGCACCATCAAAGTCAGTATCAACCCAAATAGTTACTGGAACAAATGACACGGGTGCATTGTATGTTACCCTTCCAACAACTTTCAGTTGCTGCCCTTCGCTAATGCCAATTACAACGCTATCGTCGCTCCCGCGATAAAACATCGAAGTTACGACAGGGGCTTCATAGCCGCCGCCGGAAGTCGTCGTCGGACTAGATGTGTAAGTTGAAGTTGAGGTTGGTGTACTGGTCGAGGTTCCCGTCGGGCTAGAGGTGGAGGTGCTCGTTGATGTCGACGTTCCGGTTGGCGTGGATGTACTCGTCGAAGTAGAAGTCGATGTGTAGGTGCAGGTGGAAGTCGAGGTATGCGTTGATGTGCAGGTGTGCGTCGACGTCGGAGTGCTTGTCGATGTGCTGGTGCTTGTCGACGTTGACGTACTTGTCGATGTGGGTGTGCTTGTGGACGTCGATGTCGACGTACCAGTTGATGTCGAACTCGATGACGAACCTGATGAACTCGGCGAATAGCTGGAACTGGAAGTTCCGTAGTTACTGCTCGACGGTAAATAGCTGAACGCGGATGCCATCGGTGCGAAGGACGACGACTGCGGCTCAAATCGTTCCGGCGTGTAGTTCAGAACGCCAAGGCGGGGTTCGGTCTCGGTGCCCATTGAACCGAACACGGCATCCACATCGTCCACCGTAACCTCGCCATCCTGATTGGCGTCGGCATACGGGTTGTCCTCGAACCGCGTGCTGTCAGCCAGGACGTTGATGACTTGCAAAACGTCGACCGGCGAGACGAAGCCATCGCCGTTGACGTCCGGTCGGATTTCGCGGGCCACGTTTGTCGGCGTCGCGGTTGCGGTCGCAACGGCAAGGTCAGCGGCGAACAAACGCCGGGATTGCAACGTTTCGACGCGAAGACGGCGTTTGCGGGACCGCGTGCGGTTTGCTGACGATGAGCGATTGGCCAAAATGATCCCCCCGGATCAAGGTGCGAGTGTGCGGATTCTCGGTTCTGAATGAGATACGCGGGGCGTACAAAAAGTTCCCGCAGATTTTTCGTGAAAGACGCAATGCGACTGACTCAATTGCTAGCAGTTGGTGCGATCTCGGGTGACCAATACCCAAATCTCCGCATGACACTTTCGTGGGTTGTGACAATTTGGGCAATTTGCGACTCAGTCAGCGTTTCTCGCCAACGCTCCGCTTTTCCGCTTCGAAAAAACGTCCCGCTAGTGCTTTTTTTGCTGCGTTCGCCAAAACCGGCTTCCTTTTCTCGCTTCTGCAAACGACGAAAATCGGTCTCCGCGATCGCACGTTCGATTCGCTCGAGGTCCGGATCCCAACCCAGAAAGGTCAAGACATTGCGGAAAGTGATTTCGGTGCGGGCCAGCAGGTCTTCGTAGCAGACGACGTGAACGGGAAAGGCCCTCTGGTCGATCCACGACGTCACATGCCCGCTCCACGATTCAAGGTACTGCGTGACCAAATCCTGCTTTGGCCCGCCAATGGTCAATTTTCGATCGTTCATCATCGCGATCGCACGATCATGGTCGACGCCCCAGTGGTCGGCCACCGAGTCAACCACGTCGAGCGGGTTGCGAACGATGTAAATTGCACCGAGCGTCAACTCACGACGGATAATCGGGAAACCGTTGTGCTGAACGCGGGCGTTGTGCGTCTTGATCAAGACCGGCGGACGAATGCGGTTGGACAAATCGATTTGAACGGCTTCGCGTAATTCATCGATCTCTTGATTTGTCAGATCAGTTTTGCCGGCAATACGCTCGAAGGCCTGCCGGCGGGACTCCGACATCGTGGCGTGGTAAGCATCGCTCAGTTCAAAGTTCTCGTCGTCGGGCGACTTCTGATACGCCGCGAACAGCAAACGCATCCAGGTATTGCCGGACTTCGGATAAGATGCAAGCCAAACAAGTGATTTCATGGGTGCAGAGATCGGAGAGGAACGAATCGATGAAAATGAGGATTGAACGAGCAGTCGTGATAAACCTCGATCGCGATAGCCAGCGGTTGGCACGATTCTATCAGGCTTTGCCTGCCGATTGGCCTTTTCCAAAACCGGAGCGTTTCTCGGCTTTTGATGGTTCGCGACTCCCTTGTCCGCCTTGGTGGGTTGCAGGCGATGCCGCCTGGGGTTGCTTCCGTTCGCATCAGTGCGTAATTGAGCAGGCGATCAGCGACGGAGTCCAATCACTGTTGGTGATGGAGGACGATGCATTCTGCCATGCCGAATTCAGCACGCTCTTTAAAATATTCGAACGCGAACTCCCTATCGATTGGCAGTGGGTCTATCTCGGTGGTCAACACATTCAGCGCGAACAGGGACTGCCGATTCGAATAAGCGAGCATGTGTACCGGCCGTTCAATGCGCATCGTAGCCACGCTTACGCATTCAGCGGTGCCACTGCAATGCAAATGGTCGCCGCTCATTTGTATGATCGTGATGCTTGGGGCGAGAAGCATCACGTCGATCACCGCTTCGGTGAATTACACGCGGAGTTCGATGGCGGTTTGTACTGTCCTGATCGCTGGCTGATCGGACAAGAAGCTGGGTTTAGCAACATCAAACAGAAACACCTTGACGCAAACTTTTTCCCGGATGCGCGGTCGTTCTACGATTTGCGTATCGATCACCCGGTCGTTGCGGTAGTCGGCTGCACTCATCATCGAAGGATGATTATCTCGGCAATCCTTCATCGACTCGGGATCTCTTTCGGGACCGCAAGGCCGCCGGAGTCCATTGCTGACGCACCGGATTCCTATTGTGCCCCGGGTTTCGATTCCGTTTGCAATCATCTTGTCACGGGGCAGGGGTGGCATCTGGCGAACGACCGTGAGTTTCGAATTGCACGTCTTCGCCTGTGGGCTGATCGACGTTGGAAAGCGGCAAAGAATGAAACGCCGATCGGAGCGACGCAGCGAAAACTCGCATTGCTGCACCAAGACGTTCAGGCAGCTTGGCCTGAAACAACTTTCATCGCAGTTGCCGGCGACGATGAACGCATTGGTATTGAAGCGGTTCACGATCGTCAGGTTGAATCAGCGATCAACGAGTTAGCGTCCGAGGCGGAAGTACATCGCATCGAAAGGGTGGACTTCGATGACCCTGAACAATTGGTGCAACGGTTGGTTGCCCTGGTTGATTGGGAATTCAAACCCGCCGATGTTGCCACGGCGAAGCAAATGGCGATCTCTCTTTGCCGAAGCGTTTGACGCAAAATCACAGGGCGTTTTCCACCCGAAAAGGTTTCTGGAATTGTGGCCAGACAGAGCTGGATGTGTTTCCGAACCAGAGGTAACTGTGTGGTCCCGTTGGCTACCGTGGCCAACGGGGAACCTCGAAACGCCCAACAACGGGAACACAAACATGGCGACGAAGAAGACCACCAGCACGACCAAGACCGCCCCCGCCAAGAATGCTTCGGCAAAGAAGCCGGCCGCCAAGAAGCAGCCCGCGACCAAGACCGCCAAGACGACCACGGCGAAGAAACCGGCCGCGACGAAAACCGCCAACAAGAAGATGTCGCAGATCGACGCGGCTTTGGCGGTTTTGAAAAAGGCCCGCAAACCCATGTCTTGCAAAGAGATGGTCGAAGCGATGGCGAAACAAAAGCTTTGGACTTCCCCAGGCGGAAAGACACCCGACGCGACGCTTTACGCCGCGATCCTCCGCGACCTGCGAAAGGGCACCGACGCCCGCTTCAAGAAGGCAGCGCCCGGCCGGTTCACCAACGCCTAACGCGTACCGACCGAACCGCCACCGCCCACCGCGAAGGCCTTTTTCACGCCTTCGCGGTGTCTCGATTTCGCACATTCCAAGAGGACCAAACCATGAAGACATTTTACGTCGCAACCCTGGCCCGCTACGTTCTAGTTGACGCGGCCGACGAATCCGAAGCCGCATCGTTGGGCCAAAACGCCCTGTATGCGTTGTACGCCGACCTACGGGCCAAACACGGCCGAGACATCCCAATCGAAATCCGAACCGTTCGTCTGGCTACGGATGACGAGATCGATCTCTGGCAATTTCACCAACGCGTGCTTGGCGAAGAAACCGTTTCGCGATTGAAGATGGGCGATCGAATTCGGTTGATCCGTATGGCCGACGATCCCGATCCCATTCCCGTAGGCCAACGCGGGACGGTCGTTGGTATCCATCCGCATGGCGATTGGACGCAGGTTGATGTCGACTGGGACAACGGCCGATCGTTGATGCTTTCCATTCCACACGACGAGATCGAAATCGAAACGGAGGCGAACCGATGAGCAAACGCAAACCGAAATCGAAAGCCCTGGATTCGGCCGTTGGCTACATCCGCATGTCGAGCGACAAGCAGGAGGAAAGCCCCGAGCAACAACGCGACGAGATTTTGAAGCTCGCCGAGAAGCATGGATACAAGATCGTCCGCTGGTACGAGGACCATGCGATCTCGGGCGTCAAGACGCTCAAGCGAAAGCAGTTCCTGCAGATGATCGACGACGTCAAACGCCTGAGCGACTTCCGAGCGATTCTGTGCTGGGACCAAGACCGCTTCGGCCGTTTCGATTCGATCGAGGCGGGCGAATGGATTTCGCCGCTACGCCGAGCGGGCGTTGAATTGATCTGCGTCGTCCAAGGCCGGATCAACTGGGACGACTTCGCGGGCCGAATGATCTACCAGATCACTCAAGAAGGCAAAAACCAATTCCTGGTCAGCCTATCGAACAACGTCATGCGAGGCATGCTCAAGCAGGCCCGCGACGGCTATGGCAAACGCAGATCGCCCTACGGCTACGATCGCGTCTACTTCGACGAGGCCGGAAACGAAATGCATCGCGTGGTCGGAAATGCTCGGTTCGCTAAACCCAAAGGCTGGAAAGCTAAACTGGCTCCTTCGGAAGCCGAGCATGAAGTCGAGACGGTCAAATGGATGTTCGACGCCTACGCCAACACGGATGCCAATAGCCGATCGATCGCCAACGACCTAAACCGCCGCGGCATCAAGACGCGAAGCGGTATCGATTGGCAATGCCAATCGGTTCGCGTCGTTCTACGAAACCCGGTTTACATCGGCACGATGATTTACGGGGCGAACCCGCAGGGACGGTTCAACCGAGTCGGCGATGGTGCGCTCGGTGGGAACGAACCGGTTGTCATCAAGAACGCCCATCCGGCGATCATCAACAAGAAGACGTTTGATCGCGTCCAGAAAAAGCTCGACGCCCGCAAACGACCGAAGGGCCGAACTCGAGAAAGCGACTATCTGCTTTCGGGTTTGGTCACCTGCGGCAACTCCGGCGATCGCATGTGTGGTCGACGAGCCTCGGTCGGAACCAACGTTCAATATTATGGGGCTCGAACATCGACAGGCGCGGGCCAGAGTGAACATTGCTATTCGATCCGCAAGGACCAACTCGAACCGTTGGTGATCGGCAAGATCGTCGGCCTGATAAACACGCCCGACATCAAGGGGCAGATTCAATCGGCAATCGCTCGACGATTGAAGGCATCGGCAACAAAAACGCACGACACGAAATCGCTACGCAAGCGAATCGCCGAACTCGAAACGAACATCGCCAAAGGCGTCGAGCGGCTAATGCTGCTCGATGGCGAAAACCTCGAAGACGCCTCCCGCATGCTGGCCGATTGGCGATCGCAGCGCCGGTCCCTCGAAGAACAAATGCAAGCGTCCTCGCGAAACCCGTCGGGCTCACCAGACCGCGAGGCTGCCCGCGTCGCGGCCGAACTCAGGAGCTTGCGAGAAACGTTCGCCCTGGCCGATCCACGGTCGCTACGGGCCGCACTGGCGTCCGTGATCGAAGAGATCACGCTCTATTGGACCGATGGTGGCCCACGCAAATGGCGTTTCCAACGCGGCACAATTCGCCTTGGTGGCAGCTTGCGCCTACTGGCTAGTTCTACGACCAGAAATTCAGTAACAAGGCCGACACGTACGGCCAGATCCTGACGCTGACGCGACATGACATCATCAACGACGACTTGTCAGCGTTCATGGACATCCCACGCCAAATGGGACGCTCCGGCGCCGAGTCGATCGACGATCTGTTCTTCACGTTGCTGCTGAAGAACGCGGGCTTCTTCTCCTCAGGCAACGCGAACCTGCTCACAGGTGCCGACACCAAGTTCGGTCCCGATGCTTTGACCGTCGCCAAGACGACCTTCCGCAAGCAAAAGGCCGGCCCTGGCGGGAAGCCAAAAGACCAAAAGCCGATCAATATTCGGCCCGAGTACTTGGTAGTTCCAGTGGAGCTTGAAACCGAAGCTGAACTGCTGATGGGCTCGTCTCAATTGATGATCGATGCTCAGGGTTCGCCGACCAAAATCCCGGTCGATAACCCGCACCGCAATAAGTACCGGATCATCAGTACGCCTCACCTGTCGGATTCGTACTACACCGGCGCGAGCGGCACCGCGTGGTATCTGTTCGCCAACCCCAACGTGCTGCCGGCGTTTGAGATCGTGTTCCTCAATGGACGCCGCACGCCGGTTATCGAGCGAGTCGAAATGCCGCCGAACACGCTCGGCATGGGCTTCCGCAGCTACATCGACTTTGGTGTGAATTCTCAAGACCACCGCGCCGCCGTGAAAGTCACCGGCGAAGCGTGAGCTGAGGGATAGGCATCTACCTTTCCTAACAACCAACCAATTCACTTCCATTTGAGGTTTTCATGTCTTCAGCAGAGTTCGTTTATGACGGATCGGCGATCGATCACACGCCTGACGCCGATCTTGCAATGGGTGAAATCGTGGTGCAAGGCGATCTCGTCGGCATCACTAAGCGAGCAATCAAAGCCGACACGCTCGGCGCTATCGCCGTCGAAGGCGTTTTTGACGTTCCGAAGACGCCAGCCAGTGCCGTCGCATTTACGGTCGGTCAGAAAGTCTATGTCGACGGAAGCAACGAGCCACAGACGACGGCTACCGGAAACAAGTTGCTCGGCAAAGCGGTGCTCGCCGCAGCCGCCGACGATGACAACGTGCGTGTGCGTCTGAGCCAATAAGGAAAGGATGTTGACTCGCGATGCCCTCAACTTTCCTGCACGACGGTTCGACTATTGATT
This sequence comes from Novipirellula rosea, assembly GCF_039541335.1. NCBI lineage: Bacteria > Pseudomonadati > Planctomycetota > Planctomycetia > Pirellulales > Pirellulaceae > Novipirellula > Novipirellula rosea. The sequence goes on from NZ_BAABGA010000009.1 coordinate 35,601, forward strand.
TCGTTCCCGCGGATGATGTGCCCGCTGGTTCGATCGTTGTGCTGGGAGAACTTGTTGGAATCAGCAAATTTTTCGTTGCAGCCGGCCGGACCGGCGCCCTCTCAGTCCGCGGCATCTTTGACGTGCTGAAAGACCCGTCGACCAACATCGACGTTGGCACTCGGCTTTATTGGTCCACCGCCAGCTGGCATGTGGTCAAGACGAGTGGCGGTCACCCGCTGCTTGGCAAAGCGATCCGGCCCGCGATTCCGGGCAGCTCCATTGTTCGCGTCCTGCTGACGCAGTAAATCCCGTTCATCTTGAAGAGGAAAACCACGTGAAAGGATTTCTGCGTGCATTTATCGCCGCCGGACTGCTCCTGTTTGCCACAGGATGTTTGCCGGACCGACCGGTGCAAGTCAAGCCGCTTCCTGCACCGCCAGCGGAACAGCCGGTTGCGAATCTGCCCTCGCAGCTTCATCAACGTAACTGGACTGGCGGTCTGAATCAGGGCAGCTGCGTCCATGCGTCGCTGGTCAATCACCTTCGCTGGCTGAACCTGTTCGAACTCGGCGAACGTTGGCGGGCGACCTACAGCGATGGCGAGTGGGACTCGCGATTGCGAAGTCGACTTGATGCGGCGGATACCGATTACAGCTACACCGTCAAAGCCGACCCACGTTTTCTTGATTGGGCTACGGCAACTCGGCGTGGGGCAATTCTGTGGTGGAAGCCAGCTCACTGCTGCACCTTCGTCGGTTGGGTCAACCGAGACGGGCGTCAGTACGCAGCGATTCTCGACAACAACTATCCCGGACGGTTTGAACTGACGCCACGTGAGCAGTTCGTTCGCTTATGGGCGGGTTATGGCGGCTTCGCGTTGACCGTTTTGGAAGACCCCGCCAGTTCTTTGCCTTATCCAAGTTACGAGGTCATCGAGTGAAAGACGAAATTCAAATTCGACTAAGCGTGGGACTGATCGCCGTTGCGGTCATCCATGCTGTACTGCTGGCAGCAGTGTTTACCGCATTGCATTCCCCGACGCCTGTACCGCAAGAGTCTTCATGGAAGTTGCCTCCGGCCAGACCGGTTGCACCTCCGACCGGCCAGATTGAAAAGCTGCAGGAACCACAGCGAGTCAATCTTGGTGCTCAGGGCGAGCTGAAGCAACAATCTGCTCAGCCGTGTCTCCCTTGTCCTCCGACGTCCCAGCCATCGCGATTAATGCCAACCGCGCCGACAGTGCGTCCGTACCACGTAACGCCAGCTTCGTCGCCAGCCACTTTGACCGTTCCGGCGCCGATTGTGGTACCTCCTGCATCTAGCTCCAAGCCGGCACCCGCTCGGAAGCAATATCAAATTGCTCTCTTCGTTGGTAGCGATGCGAAGAGTCAGCGGCTTTTGGATTGGTTCAACCGCGACAAACAGCTGACAAGACTCAAGTCAGTTTGCGAATTTCAGGTCTACACGTCGGGCAACGCCCTCTATCGGACTCGATTTGAAGAGATCGTGCCGGTCAATCAGTTCCCGGTGGTGCTGTTCCAGGACGCAAATGGGGGACACGTTCATGCGGCGGGACACACGATGCTCCCCTCGACCGCCGCCGAACTTTACGACGATCTGCGACACGGGTACGAACTTTATCAACAAACCCGTCAAGCTCAGCGGACCGGTGCTCTCAAAACCCGCGGCTATTCTTGGGACGATGCGATCTCGCCAACGCTGCAGCTCTCCTCACAAGACTGTCCCGACGGATACTGTCCCGTTGAACCAAACGATAACTGGCGTCCATTCGACCGAGACCGCGACGTCGACCGTGACCGGCTATTTGACCGCGATCTTGGCGGTCGCAACGCCCTGATCTGGGCCGGGGCCGGCGAATTGGCAACGCTCGCCCTGATCGTTGTCGCCATCATCCTACTCGGATTCATTCTCATCAAGCGAGGCATGTAAAGCTCATGATTCTAGGAATCGCAACCGTAGTCGTACTGGTACTCCTCGCCGTGGCATTGCTGCCGAATAAGAAACGTGACGGAGGCGGGAACGCACTGGGCGGAGGAAACAGTCCGCTTCATCCGTTCTCACGCCAACTCAATTTTCGGCAGCAACAGTTGCACGAAGAAGCCGAGGCGATCTCGGATGAGTATCAACGTCGTGCAAATGAAGCATGGCGTGACGAACTTGGCGAGAAAGCAGCTGCGTTGCTGCAGTCGAAACGCCCCACTAATTCGCGGGCGAGTAGTAAGTCGTGAGCGATATGCTCCAGCGAGGCCAGTCTTGGTTAGCGGAAAAGCTGACCAAGCACGCATCGCGAACCGTTGTCTATCAGCGTGAAGAATTATCCGCTGAGCTAGCGGCGACGATCGGCAAGTCGGAATACGAACAAGACGACGGCGAGGGAATCATCACCCGTGCCCAGGTTCGTGACTTTCTGATCAACACGAAGGATCTGTTGCAGTCCGACATCGGTACCTGGCCTCGCCGCGGTGATCGCATCTTGGAAATCGACGGCGATACGACGTTCGTGTACGAGCTGATGTCGATTGGAAACGAACCGCCCTGGCGTTACAGCGACCCTTTCCGCGTCAAACTTCGCATTCACACCAAATTGGTCGACACGATCACATGACAACAACGACACCAGCAACGGTCATTCAAATTGCTGACAGCGTCGTGGCGGAAATCAACGCCGGAGACTTCAGCAAAAAGAACCTCACAGCACAACGACTCTATGTTCCCAACTTCGATCTCGAAGACATGAAGGAGCTGCGAGTTACCGTGGTGCCACGCGAGGTCGAATACTTGCCGCTCGATCGAGTCAGCAACAAGTTTCACGCGACGATTGATGTGGCGATTCAGAAGAAGTTCAGCAAGGGCGATGCCAAAGAAATCGACCCGCTTGTGTTCTTCGTCGAAGAACTGGCCGATTACTTCCGACTGAAACGGCTCAACTCTTTCGTCGCCGCTCGGTGTGTGAAAGTGGAAAACGCTGTTCTGTACTCCACCGAACACTGGACGCAGTTCAATCAATTCACGAGTTTGCTGACGTTGACGTTTGAGCTCGCGAAGTGATCCAGATTCGGACGCGGGTTCGTTTCGATCAAGCGAAAGTCCAGAAGAAAGTTCAAACCGCCAATTTTCGATCGCTTGGTCATGCTGCCGCGACCATTCGAATAACCGCGAAGCGATCGATCCGTAAACGGAAGAAGCCGTCGAGTCCCGGTTCGCCGCCACATACGCAGACCGGCATGCTTCGCCGCGTGATTCGCTACGAGGTGGATCGGGACCGCGATGAGGCGGTGATCGGACCGGTCAACGAAATCGCTGGTCGCCTGTGGAACCTACACGAGTTCGGCGGTGTTGTCACAAAGCGACGCAAACTGAAGCGTCACCGCTTCCGGGTTGGCCAGCACGGCCCGATCCGCGTGACAGCACTCGGCAAGTTTGTTCGCACCCTTCTGCAAACCGCCGCCCAGGCCAATCGTGCCACACGGTTGGTTGAAGAAGAAAACGAACGCCGTGGTGCAAATAAACCACGACGTTATCCCAAGCGTCCATTCATGAAACCGGCCCTGCAAGCCAACCAATCACGTCTACCCAAGTTCTGGCGTGATTCCGTCAAGTAAATCGAGAGAAGGTCAATATGTCAGCAGAAGTAGTTCTCGGTCTCGACGCGGTGCTCACCATCGACGGTGCCGAAATCAAGAACGTCAAAGACTTGACGGTCAACCTCGAAAAAGCTGAAGCGGATGCGAGCACTCGTGACAACAACGGTTGGCGAGCCACCGTGGGCACACTCAAGGATGCCTCGATCGAGTTCACGGTCCTCAACAAAAATGGCGACACCTCGTTCTCGATGCTTCAGACGCTCTGGAGCAGTGGCACGCCCTGCGACGTCGACATCAGTGACGCCGGCGGTTCACTGACACTGACCTGCGAAGTCATGACCTTCAACGTTAACCAAAATCTCGAAGAGGTTGTTTCTGCCGACGTGACGCTTAAGCCAACCCAGTCCTCGACTGGTAACGGTATCAACGTCCCTGTCGGTAGCGGAACATAAACGCAGGCGTTAATTCGTCTCGCTTTCTCGCTACAAGCTGCTCACCACTTCTAGCTTCCTATGCAAAAATTCATTGATCGACGTGGCCGCGTTTGGATCGTCGATATCGACAACACCACGCTTCGCCGTGTGAAAGCACTTACCGACGTTCGCTTGCTTGATGTCATTGATGGCGATCTGATCACGCAGTTGTCCAGCGACCCGCTGTTGTTAGGCGACGTCCTATTCGCAATCTGCAAACCGCAAGCGGACCAACAGGACGTGGACGACGAAGCGTTCGCTGAGGGACTGGCCGGCGACGCAATCGACGAAGCCTGTAAGGCGGTTGTCGATGCTTTGGTCGCGTACTTCCCGGAGTCCCGCCGCCGTCTTCTTCGGAAGGCGGCCGACAAACAACGGTTGATCGAAACTCGGGGATTGGAAGCGATCGAACGCCGGCTGGACGATCCGAAGCTGGTGGACACGCTTCTCAACGACCTCGAGCGGAAACTCGGGGTGCCGACGTTGAACGCATCGTCGTCGAACTCGCTGGCATCGTCGGAGTCGACCCCGGACCACTCACCCTCCGCCAGCTGATGCAGATGGCCGACGCTCGGCGCCGGCATGACTGGAACATCGCGTCGAGTGTTATGGCACTGACCGCCGAAATCAACCGCGATCGCCGCCGTCGTCGCAAACCGTTCAAGCCCGACGATTTCAACCCCTACACGGCGACCAAGCCCGTTCCGGCGCGAGCTACCGTTCGCCAGGTCGCCAGTCTCTTGGGGGCAGCGTTTCACCCGTCCGTCGCCTCTCTTGGACCTTCTGATTCATGTCCCAAGTCCGAGCCGGAGCCGCCTACGTCGAACTGCTGACCAAGGATGCAGCGTTCGTCAAAGGTCTGCGATCAGCTCAGAAGCGACTACAGTCGTTCGGCCAATCGACGCGATTGCTCGGGACCAAGTTGATGGGGCTTGGCACCGCCGCCGCAGCCCCTCTAGCCGGCAGCGTCGCCATCTTTTCAAACTTCGACGACGCCATGCGAGGTGTCGCCGCCATTACTCAGGCGACTGAAACGCAGCTTGAGTCGCTTCGCAATACGGCCAAGAAACTGGGAGCCACAACCAGCTACTCCGCTAGCGAAGTCGCCTCGCTGATGACCGAACTCGGACGCGCCGGTTTCAAGCCCGAACAGATCGAGCGGATGACCGCCGCCGTGATGAACATGGCCCGAGCAACCGGTACCGACGCAACCCAAGCGTCCGGCATTATGGCGGCAACGATCCGCCAATTCAGCATGGAAGCCGGTGATGCCACTCGCGTTGCCGACGGACTGACTGCAGCGGCCAACAAGTCGTTCAATACAGTGGAATCGCTCGGCGAAGCATTGTCGTACGCCGGCCCCGTCGCCGCCGATGCCAACATGAGTCTTGAAGAGACGCTGGCAATTCTTGGCACGCTCGGCAACATGGGCATTCAGGGTTCGTCGGCCGGTAATGCGATGCGTCGGTTGCTCACCATCAGTGCAGCTGAATCCGAGAAGTTTCAAGCGGTCTTCGGCGTGGCAACCAAAGACGCTCGGGGTAACGCACGGTCGCTGGTCGACATCCTCGGCGAAGTTGCCGCTGCCACGGAGAACATGGGAACGGCCGAAAAAGCGGAAAAACTCAACGAAGTCTTCGGACTGCTGGGAATCACCGCTGCCAGTTCAATCGGCAAATCTGTAGCTGATACCCGAAAGCTTTACCAGGAACTTCAAAATGCCGGCGGGATCGCTGCCAAAACATCCGAGGAGATGGAAGGCGGACTCGGTGGAGCATTCCGCATTCTAAAATCCTCGATCGAAGGCGTCGCCATCGCGATCGGCGAATCGCTCGAGGGCAGCGTCACCAGCATGGTCAAAGCGTTCAGCCGAGCGGGATCCGGCGTCATCGAGTGGATCAACAAGAACCAGAAGATCGTTAAGATTGCTGCCGCAAGTGCTGTGGCGATCTTCACGATCGGTGCTGCACTATTCGCCCTCGGTTCGTTTGCTGCTGCTGCCTCATTCGCCGTCGGCGGACTCGCCACGATCTTTTCTTTTATCGGGGGCGCCATTGGCGTCATCGTCTCAGCCGTCGGCATGTTATTCACGCCACTGGGCCTAGTTGTTGCCGCGGTCGCAGCCCTCGGTGCCTACTTTCTCTATTCGACCGGCATCGCTGGCCAAGCGATCGAGTATCTCGGCAGCGTCTTCGAAGTCCTCAAAGCGGATACGCTTGCCGCCTTCGGTGCAATCGCAAACGCGCTGGCGGCCGGTGACATTACCGCGGCGGCCGATGTGCTTTGGTCCTACCTGAAATTGCAGTGGGTAAAAGGCACCACGTTTCTACAAGCCAAATGGGCCGAATTCACTCAATACATTTCCGACGTCTGGGCGGATTCCGCCTACGCCATTGGCGACGTGCTGATCGGTGCGTTGTCGGGACTCGCCAGCGTGTGGAACAGCACGCTAGGATTCATGGCCGACGGTTGGACGATCCTCACGTCTGCCGTGCAGAAAGGCTGGAACAACACTATTGGGTTCCTCAAGAAGGGATTCCTTAAGCTGCACGAACTCGTCGACATCGCCGGCGACGTATCGGTGCAAATTGGTGGCGTGCTCATCAACGCATTGGCCGGAGTTGAGAATGCCTGGGTCGAAACCGTTGACTACCTTGCCGACACCTGGACGGTGTTTGTGGGCCAAGTGAAGTCGATGTGGAATTCAACCGTTGGCTTTCTCAAGAAGGCATGGATTAAACTCAAAGCACTATTCGACGATGACATCAATGTCGACGTCGAAATGGCCAAGATTGATGCTGACACGCGTGCGGCCGATGCCGCCGAAGATCAACAGCGCCAGCAAGCGATTATCCAGCGGCAACAACGTCGAGCAAAACGCAAGCATCAAATCGAAGCGAACCGTGTCGAGATGCAGAAAGGCATCGCCGACCAGCTCGCTGCACGTAGGAAAGCTCGCGAAGGTCAGGACATCGACGCCGCCATCCGGGCGATCGACGCAGAGACCGATGCAAAGAACGCTGTTGTCGACCAATCCAAGGAGCAACAGTTTCGCAGCAACGACGCTGCGCAGACAAAGCGTCAACAGATCATCGACGACGCGACCACGGGCGTGCAAAGTACGCTCGACCAGATGCGAGCCGATGCGAAAGCGGCACGAGAAGCAGGGCGTCCCACTGCGGATGATCGCAGTAAGAATCGCGAAGATCAAATCAAAACCGCACAGGCTGAATTCGATGCCGCGGTGGATCGGGCCAACAGTGCAACGGCGCCGTCGGATGCTGAATCTAAGTCAGATGAAGGGGTCCCTCCGCAACCACTGGCAGTTCCGGCGAAGATGCCCGAACCTGGCGCAGTCGATATTCCCAAAGTCGATTTGCCCGGCATCGATGATCCTGAGCTTCAGCCTCCGAAACCCAAAGACTTAAAACTCGGTCTCGATCCTGATGCCAAGGATTCGCTGGATCGTTTTTCGTCAGGTCCAGAGTCTGATCCAGCACAGACCGCTGCCGCCGGTGATTTTGAGACGCTCGGGCTGGGGCTCGGAAGCGGCGCCGGGAAACTTGAGCAGCTCCGGTTAGAACCAGTCGAGGACGCTGGCGAAGTGATCGTCGCTCCTAAATTGGAGATTCCTGAGAAGGCCGATGCCGCGGTCCCCGTGAACGTCCCCGAGCCGGTTGATCCCGAAATACCTGAGTTGGCAATCGAACAGCCAATGCTGGATATCGCTGCCGTTAACGAAGCTCTTGCTTTGGTGCGTCAGTCGCTAAGCGAATTCGACGCAGCGATATCGGGCACAACCTCCGCCTTGCGATTGCCCGCCTCTTCAGGCGACGGCATCACCGACGACATGAAGCGAGCAATCATCGCGACCGCTGAAAACACGCGGCGACTCGTTGAACGCTCCCAGTCGGGAGGCTTGGTGTTCAGCTGATGAGTTTCAATTCGGGAGGTTACCAATTTGATACCGCGGCTCTTTCCGAGAAAGCGTCGCGAGGCAAGTCACACTCGGACTTTGCCGCCTACGTTGCCACCAACGACGGCGACGTCGACCCAACTGCCGCAGCCGATGCCGCCTTTTCCTATTACGACGCCAACCACCATGACCTAGTTCCGCATCTGCAGATCGATGCCGAATACATCAATGCGCGGCACGCCCTGGTCAGTATCACGCTGAATCAAACGAAGCTGGATCCTGTTTCGTTCAGCACCACCGGTGCGACGACCCACCTAAATCAATCTCTGCAAACGCGAGGCATCTACGCAGCGCCGGGTGCCATTGCTCCGATCTACCACGGAGCGATCGGCGTCAGCGATTCAGGCGTTGCCGGCGTCGACATCACTGTACCGGCATTCGAGTTTTCGGTACGCAAGAAGTTCGAGTACGTCTCGACGGCGTATCTACTGGCGATGGTCTCGATGACCGGGCGAACCAACTCGTCGCCCTGGTCAATTTTCGCTGCCGGCGAAGCATTGTTCCTTGGTGGCGAAGGAGGCGAGGACGAGAACAACTGGGTTGATGTCACCTATCATTTCGCCGCTCGGCCGAACGAGTCAAACCTGACCATCGGAAACATCAGCGGTGTTGAAAAATACGGGTGGGATTACTTGTGGGTTAAACACGGTGAGAAGGTCGTGGGTGATCGGGTGCTGCAGGTTCCCGAGGCCGCCTACGTCGAACAGGTTTATCGCGGTGGTAATTTCGGCGTGCTGGGGATTTCGTAAACGATGGCACGACGCGTCCGTCCCGGCGATCCATTCCATATCACCGCCGCTGAATACAACCGGTTGCTCGCCGCGGCGGATGCGGCTCATCGCAACCGCCTGCCTGGTGGCGGTGGTCCCCGCACACATGTGCGAAACGCGGCGACTGTCCGCGTCCATAACACGTCGGCAGCGACCATTCCGATTGGCGGTATCGTCGGCTTTCAGTCGCCACTGACCGATCCAACGGTGGGGCCGACCGAACTCGCACGCTTCGTTCGCGACGCGACGATCCAGTGCGTTGTCCCCAACGAACAGGAGCACACCGGTCGCGTTGGGGTTGCCATCGAACCGATTGCGGAAGACAAGGTCGGCCGCGTCGTGTTCGATGGCGTTGTGGCCGCGCGAGTCAACGTCGCCAAGACTTGGCACAAGTTTGCGGACATGGGTGAGACGGGGGGCGATACGCTTCAGTCCAAGCCGGATGGATCGGCCCAAATCCTCTGGCGAAACGATCCCAGCCAACTTGGCGAGCAATGGGCGGTGGTTCGCGTTGGCCGGTCTGCGGCTCCGGTTTACTTCATCGAAGTTCCCGCCGGTGGCATCGCGGAACGCCGAGGTATGCGCACGGGCAGTGCCGATTGCGACCTCTACCAACTCGACGAAGCAGGCGACGTTGAGCCCGTCGCTGATCCGGACGGTAACACGGTCCGGATCACCGCTCGCAACCATTCAGCACAGCGAATCCGTGGACCAATCGCCGACTCGCCCAAACAATACCTGCAAGTAAGCTTCGATGGGCAGCGTTCATGGGTGATCGACCCGCCGAAACAATCGCTTCTTTGTAAGCCTACAAAACGCCTGAAAGCAAAATCCTGGGGTGTTGCCCGAGAGCTGCGATTCGATGGAACTCGCTGGAAACCCCTTGGTCCGCGTGTGTCGGTCTACAATGTCTGTGACTACGCATTGCTGGCGAGCCAGCAGATTATCTGTCACTTCCATGAAGACACCAACAGCTACCTGACGATCGGATGCCGCTGTTGCGACGGCAGCAGTTCGTCCAGTTCGTCATCGTCGAGCAACTCTTCGTCGAGCGGATCGTCATCGTCTAGCTCATCGGAATCGCATTCATCGAGTGGCTCGTCTAGCAGCAGTAGCTCGTCATCCTCATCGTCGAGCAGTGGGTCTAGCAGCAGTTCGTCAGAGAGTTCGAGCATCAGCGGATCGAGCTCATCAAGTACGTCGTCGAGTCCCAGCAGTTCGTCGTCTCTTTCTAGCAACACATCATCAAGTTCAGATTCCATCTCATCGAGCGGCAGCCCCTCACTAAGTAGCGTTTCGTCCTCATCATCACCCTCGGTGTCGGACAGCAGCTCGTCATCCGGCAAATCCGCATCTTTTGGCAGCTCGGAGATTTCGGTCTCATCATCTGGGTCGTCATCGAGCCACTCGCAATCATCGAGCAGCGACAGTAGTCACTCCAGCGATTCCGGCAGCACTCCGTCGGTCAGTAGTTCGACGTCGACATCGGCAAGTGAATCGTCCGTCGGCGAATCGTCGGCGAGTGAGTCGGCAACGAGTGAGTCGAGCGGTTCCGTCTCAAGCGTTTCGCACAGCGAATCGAAGAGCGACTCGGACTCTCGCTCCGAAAGCTCGCCATCGCACAGTTGGGATGCATCGGCAAGCAGCCTCAGTGGATCAGATACGAGCGACTCAGAATCGCATTCCGAGTCCGCTTCTGTGTCACGATCAACCAGCAGATCGGAAAGCGATTCCGAAAGTGAACCAAGCGTCGATGAGAGCTCTGGATCACGGCACGTTTCCATCAGCGAATCACGATCGTTTCCCGGCAGTACTTCCGGTTCCGACAGTAATGCGTCCACCAGCGTGCCGGCATCATCCAGCGGCTCTGCCTCGGAATCCACTTCACGATCGACAAGCGATTCAGAATCCGACGGTTCCGACAGCGATCGCCCTAGCCAAAGTCATTCCATCGAGGAACCTTCCCATGACAGCAGCGGCAGTAGCGAACCGTGTTACAGCACTTGGGTCTGGTCCTGCGGATGGGAATTGCTCGAAAGCGATTGTGACGACCCCGGCGAACCACCCTCAAGCACAGGAAGTTACGACGGCCAAGTGACGGAGATGACCGCATGATTCATTGTCCCCACCTATCCGACGACAATGTGTGCTCGATTGCCACCAGCCTGGCCGAATGCCAAGTCAAGACTTCGCCAGCGGCTTGCAGCGCGTGCCAGAACGAAAGCAATCCACGGGCGATTAACGTGGTCACGATCGGCATGGCGTTGGTCAATCGCAAACGCCGTCGCAAAAACATCTCGCAATTGCAAACAATGCTCGGCAGCTATCTGCCGGAGGGCGATGTCTCGCCTGCAACACTGAAGATCACCCATTACCGGCCCGGTCCGGGAAACGAACTAAAAAACATGCTTGCATGGTTCGCGAAGCCAAGCGAAACGTGCAACTGCGAAACGCGAGTCGAAACGATGAACGACTGGGGCGCCGAAGGCTGCCTGCGAAACATCGACACGATCGCCGACTGGTTACTCGAAGAAGCTCAATTGAGAGGAATGCCCCATGGAAGGTTCACTCGCGTCATCGCCAAGTCACTCGTTCAAACTGCCGTCCGAAAGTTCCTACGCAAATTCCCCGACGGAGCACCCGAGCCGAATGACAACGAGGATCGCGATTGATCGGCCGATCGTCGAGCGAAGCTTTCTGATGAACCTCGATCGGCGCGAGGATCGGCTCAAAGAGTGGATGAAGCAACTGCCCGATCCCTGGCCGTTTCCACATCCTGAACGTTTTACGGCGATCGACGGCCGCCGTGTCGCGACGCCGCCCCAGTGGCGCGCCGGGAATGGAGCTTGGGGTTGTTACCGTTCGCACGCTTTGATCCTTGAAAAATGCCTGATCGAGCGAATTGACTCGTACGTAGTTTTTGAAGACGACGCCGGATTCTGCGAAGACTTCGCCGATCAACTCAAAGCCTACGTCACTGAGTTGCCTGCCGATTGGGGACTTGCGTATCTCGGTGGCCAACATCTTTATGCCGGCAAGCACCCGCCGCACAAAATCAGCGAGCATGTCTACCGGCCGTACAACGTCAATCGAACTCATGCGTTTATGGTTCGTGGTCGTGAAAACATGAAAGCTTTGTACCGACACCTCCACTGGAGCGATTGGCACTCGAAACATCACATTGATCACCATCTTGGGCGATTGACCCAGCGCCGCTACCAATCACTTGTGCAAGGCAAGAACGTCGACAAAGAGTCGATTGCGGTCTACGCCCCCGACCGCTGGCTCGTCGGGCAACTACCGACCAAGTCCAATATCTGCGGTCGCAAGTGGGAACAGACACGCTTCTTCAACGACGCCCGCAACGCCGACCATTCGGACGCCCCGTTCTTCGCGGTGCTCGGTCCCCATCGCTCGGGGACATCCTGCGTTGCCATGGTTATGCATCACCTTGGCGTTCATATGGGCAACCAGCTCGGCGGTTATGAAGCGACCGGCGGTGGCGAAGCCGTCGGATTAGCCCAGCTTTGTGAAAAGGCAATGCGATTTCCCGCCATCGATCCCACGATGTCAGATGAGCAGCTCACGCAACAGCTGAAGTCATGGATCGTCACCCGCAAAGCGGAAGCGAATCGCGATAAGACTGTGGCCGGCGGTAAATACCCGCACCTGTGCCGGTTTGTCGAGCATCTTCATGCTGGCCTCGGGGGTTCACTGAAGGTCATCAGCGTCGAGCGTGACATCGAAGCGTCTATTCGAAGCCTGCAAAACCGCTCAGAGAAACATCGAGGCCAATGGTTTGCTGCCAGTGATGAACAGTGCGAGCGTCTGCAGCGCAGCCTGATGCAGCACCGCGATGCATTCCTGGAAAACCATCCCGAGATTGACGTCTTCCGCATCGAGTTCGCCGAGTTGACCACACATCCCGAAGAGGTCATTCGCAATTTGATCGAGTTCCTTGGCATCCAACCAACCGACGATGAGATCGCCTCGGCCATCGACCACGTCAATCCTGAACTGCGGAAGTTCGGCTGAGCTCCAAGGCGTTGCCCAACAATTTGAGAAACCAAAACGCGTGATCACTTGCTCTGTATTCCTACATCACGACGATGATCCGGTGACCCGCGATCACTTTGCGAGACTCCAGCGTTTCTCGTCCGGTCCGACCGTCGCCGTCTCCTCCGCAACGCCTCTTGCGACCGGGGAGTCCATCGCTGACTTCTCGCATTCGCTTTGGCGTGCCCAAATCGAACAACGTCCGAAACTCAGAGCGAAATCAACGGACCTGCTACTGATCGATTGGTTTCGCAATCGTCGCGTATCCGCAGATCGATACTTCATTGTCGAGTGGGATACCCTGGTCAACCAGTCTATCGACAATCTGCTGTCACCCGTGACACCGTTTCCACTCGCGGCGCCGTCCATCCGTTTGGCCCATCGAGAGCCAGAGTGGTTTCGCCGTCAGCGACAGCACATCCCGGCTGACTTGCGACCACTAGCAACGGGCATGGTTCCCTTTTCTTGCATCATGGTATCGCATGCGGCGCTCAATCAGATTGCGATGCTCTATACCGAGGATCTGCAAGGGCTTGGCGAGGTAACCGGCGAATTACGGTATGCAACGCTAGCGGCCCGCTGTGGGATAACACCCGTCAGCATTCCGAATTTACACCGTGTCACCTGGATGCCGTTTCAACCGACTGGGTTAGGAGCGACGATCTATCATCCCATCAAACATTCGTACGTTGACCCTCAGCCGTGGATGGAAGCCGATGAAATAGCGGCTTTGGAATCACTTCTTGAGCCGCATTTTCACGTTCTAGAGTATGGCTGCGGACACTCAACGTTTTGGTTGGCCGATCGCGTGTCCAAAGTAACGACCGTCGAGCACAACGCCAAATGGCTCGCTCGCGTCACACCGTTTCCGCCCAACGTGGAGGTCCTCTTCGCACCGCCAGCCTGGCCATGCCCAAAGTTCGGTCCGGCCGAACCAGGACAATTCGAAGAGTACATCCACGCCGCAACTGATCGGACGCCCGACCTCGTGCTGGTCGATGGACGCGCCAGAGTCCCCGCCTGTCGCCACTGGGCATCCAGAGCGCCGACCATTCTTCACGACGCGCATCGGTCACGCTACGGCGAACTTCGAAAACAGTTCCTAGCCGGAAGTCTCGCCAGGATCCTACCGGAGGAGTCGCCGAATGAAACTCAGTGAGATCACCTTCTGCATCAAGACGATCCATCGCCCATGGTCCTGTCACCGGCTGGTTGAATCGCTCCATCAGCATATCGAGAGTCCTAACGTCATCGTCGTGGACGACGGACGTCCCGAGGCTAGATTCAGCGGCAAGTACCCTGAAACCGCAAAACGCTGCACCGTGATCAACATGGACAAGCACGACGTCGGTGTGGGTGTCGGTCGCAACGCCGCCGTCGATGCAGTGAAGTCCGAATACTTGTTCTTGCTGGATGACGATCACGTCGTGACGCCGAATCTGAATCTCGACACATTTATCGAACGCTTCGATAACCTTGACGTTGACCTTCTGGGTGTCCGGCAAGGATCCGGCGGTCGGCCGACGATGCTATCGCCGTTGATGAACGGTCAGCGAATTTGGATGCATCGCGGCGAGATCCGGCGAAACGGTCATGTCGCTTGGTGTCACATGTCCTCCAATGCGTTTCTCGCTCGCACCGAAACGATCCGATCCCTTCGGTGGGACGAAGAGCTGAAGACGTACGAGCACTGGGAGTTCTTTTACCGTGCAAAGCTGGCTCAGCTACAGGTGGCAGTCGCCGGCGATTGTTTCATTCGCCACGCCCACGTGACCAGCGACGCTTACCGCCCCCTCCGCGGACGATCAAAATTCCGCTCGATGGGACTTCGTAAGCACGGATTTCATTCGATGCGTTATCCCGGAGGCCAAATTGTCCGTGCGTAATCAAGTTACTTTTTGCATCAAAACGATTCATCGCCCCCAGTGCTGTGCCGCCCTTGTTCGCAGCATTCACCAGCATTGTGCCGAGGATCGCCCAGCGATTCACGTGCTCGATGATGGCAAACCCGAATTGCGATTCTCGGCCAATTGTCCCACTGAAGCGGCAATGGTGGATCGTATCATCGAGACAAAATACGACATTGGACTTTCCGCAGGACGCAACCGCCTTCTCGACGCCGGCGAAACTCCGATCGTGGTCTTCACTGACGACGATCACCTTGTCACCGAGCAAACAAAACTGGTTGACTTGGTCAAAACGCTGAACAGGTATCACGACCTCGACCTGCTCGCGGCTCTATCGAATCAGCAAGAACGCCCAAAGCTCATGCGAGTTGATGGCAAGACACTGCGGATCCCTCGCGGCCACTACCGACAGCGAGGCTCGATTCGTTGGTGCCACTATGTTGGCAACTGTTTCGTCGCCTATCGCGACATCCTGCAAGCGATCCGGTGGGATGAATCGCTCAAGGTCGAAGAGCACTGGGATTTCTTCTGGCGATGCAAGATCGCCGGCGTCTACGTTGCCTGTGATATCGATCATTCGTTTCGCCACGAGCATGTCGATCCGCCAGGGTACATTCGGCAGCGGCCACAGTTCCTCAAAGCAGCGCTTAGGAAACACGGATTAGAGAAAGTGATTTGGCGATGATTGACATACCAGCATTGGAATACCACCTCGCACACGGGTGCAATCTGTCGTGTCAGCAGTGCAGCCACTACAGCAACTTTCGTCTCGCAGGAAAATTGCCGACACCGGCGGATGCTCGCCGCGAGTATTCATCGTGGTCGAATCGCGTTCGACCTCGCCGTTTCGCCCTGCTCGGCGGCGAGCCGCTCTTGAACCCGCAGATCATCGAGCACATTCAGCTTGCCAGACAGCATTGGTCCGATAGCCAACTGATGTTAGTGACGAACGGTTTCTTCTTGCACCGTTTTCCCGAGCTGCCGAAAGTCCTGCTGGAAACGAATTGTCGCCTCGAAGTCAGTCAACACGGAACTCATGATGCCTACGTGCAACGGTTTCGGGAGGTGAAGCATCTCGTCTGGCGATGGCGAGAACAATATCCAGGAATCCAAATCAAGATACGGCAGTCGCATCGCGGCTGGATGCGGCAATACAACATGGAGGATGGCAAGCCGATCCCTTTTTATTCAAAGCCCGCCGCAGCCTTCCGATTATGCATGCAGAAGACCTGCACGCAGCTCTACCGCACAATGCTGTGGAAATGTCCGGCATTAGCCTACTTCAAGCAACTCGAAGCCAAGCTGAATTTGCACCACCTACCGCAGTGGCAGCCGTTCCGTGACTACCAAGCCTGCCCGCCCGACGCGAGCGATGCTGAAGTTCACCGATTCGTACAAAGCAAGGCCATTCCCCAGTGCGGCCTGTGCCCATCGCACCGCACCAAGTTTGTTCATCCAAACCCATTGCAACCGAGTGTCCTGCGATGACACCGCACGAGTCGTTCGAACCTGAAATGCCGCCACCTCCATTCATCCCGCCGTTCGATCGGCCGGGAAGTGAATCACCATTGTGGCCAGCCGATCCCGACCCGCCGGAAGGCTCCAGCACCGACGATGAGACTTCCAGTTCTGGTTCGCGTCCCGGCTGGTGGCCCGAGGATTGGCCATGGCCGCCAGAGCCCGGAGCCCCCGTCTTGATCGAAGCCCCGCCACCAATCCACACCTGGCCGCGACTGCCGCCCGACCATCCGTATCTCGTGCCGCCTGGCTATTCCGCACCGGACAACCTGCTGCCCGGTCACCCCGGCGAGTACTATCCAGGCATGCCGCCGTATCCGGTCGTGCATCCCGTTCCTAGTGACGAGGACT
This sequence comes from Novipirellula rosea, assembly GCF_039541335.1. NCBI lineage: Bacteria > Pseudomonadati > Planctomycetota > Planctomycetia > Pirellulales > Pirellulaceae > Novipirellula > Novipirellula rosea. The sequence continues at coordinate 52,239 of NZ_BAABGA010000009.1, forward strand.
CATCGAAAGATGGCAGCGTGTCTTAATCACTCGCGTGCTGTCGACTGACAGTCGAAAATAATCAAAATCAACAAACTTCCCAAGCCGGCTAACCGCCGGCTTTTTTCGTTTTTGGATACAGCCGACATCCAGCTTGCTGAAACCAACGCGTCTCGATAGCTTCGGAACAACGCGAGGCAAGACCGCCAAGCCACGATCAAAAACCAACACTAAGAAAACATGGGGCGAACAAACCGATGTCCGAACCACTCTTAAGGATTCCGAACCATCACGCCGCGTCATGCGGCGACCCACCAATCGTCAACGGCACCGAAGGTCGCTGCTACATCGGCTATTTTGAGAACGAACATGGCGAGCAATGGATCTTTACTCGCGATCGAAAATCAGGAACAGCCACCCTCCACGGTGGCGATATCGGCTGGAATAAGGCGATCGATATTACGTCCGGATCGACCAACGTGTTGATTTTAAATCATTCAGAACAAGATTGGCTTAGAGCTTGCTTGAAGGCCAGCGGTGCCTTCCTCTAGGCAAATGGTCATTGCATTGAACGAAATAATGCAATTGCGTCAGAATCCATTCGCGATTTTGCATCGATAGCCTCGATCGACTAGATCTCGCACAAACTGTGCGAGATCTGGCCAGTCGTCTATGGCTACCACTCTCTTAAGCGGCGAATTTCAGGCCACTGAGGGCGTAGTCGAGAATCACTTCGAAGACGTCGTCACGTTTTCTTTGGAAGAGTTCTTTGTCGTAGGAATCTGGCAGCGTCTGGTCGAGCACTTCACCGAGGGCATCTTTTACCAGTTGCCGCGTTTGGGACTCTCGGAACCAGTCTTCGATCAAAACTCGTGGATGCTCCTGAAGAAGTCGCTTCAATAGTGCCTTGGCGGCCAGCTTGACTTTCTGCGTTTCAGCTTCGGTCATTTTGTCTTTCTTGATGAGATCGAAGATTTCGAGCTCATCCTCAGACAAGCCCTCACGCACATGTCGTTCATCCTCATCTTTCATCGATTCGGCAAAATTGACCAGCTCTTCGAAGTAGTTGTCGCTCGACGACGATCCAGAGTTGTATCGATCTACGATAGACTGCAAACGCTCGGCAAAGTCTCGACGGGACACGTTCTTGCTCACTAGCTCGTCAAGCTTTTTCTTGATGAAAGCAAGTAGGTCCGCAATCTCAATGTTCTTATGTTCGACTTTCTTGAAGTCATGTCTAAGAGCCTCGAAGTTGGTCTTGCTAAGATCCCAAACCCGACCCTTCTGGATGATCTTCCACTGTTCTTTGGGTTCCTTGACGACTTCACGGGCCGATTCATCAACGACTACGCTTTCGTCGAGCAGCTCCGAAATTTTCTGTTCGACTTCTGAAACGTCCTGTCCGTCCACCAGTGCGTCAACGATGCCTCGCAAGTACTGAAACACCGCGACGCGGCGAACAACGGGCTGCCCTAGGATCTCCGGCTTGCACGCCGAATAAAGCGACGAAACTGTATTCTCGTAAACGTAAAAGGACTTTCGCCATTCTTCGTTTCCGAGCAGCTTGTCGGCGTAGTCACCGAACAGCGACACTGACTTAAAAACCCGGCCAGCATCTCGAGATAGCTCGTCGAGCGGCATCCCACGGTCTTCGCAGAATTTGGTTGCCTCATCGAGTGCCTGATCCAGTAGATCGAAAAGGACGCCTTTCTCCTGGACCGGCATATCCGTACCATCATCGCCCTCGCCGTAGTCGCGAAGTGCCCTCTGCAGATTACGGAAAACGTTGTAGTAATCGATGATCTCGCCATTCGTCTTCGTAGCACCATCGATCTTTTGGCTGGTGACGCGGTTGGCGCGAGCGATAGTCTGCATCAGAGTGTGGTCGCGCATCGGTTTGTCGAGATATAACGTCGATACTGTTGGCGCGTCGAAACCGGTTAGCCACATCGCACAGACGAACACCAACTGCAGCGGATGGTCGGGATCCTTGAAGTTGTACTCAACGTCGTGACCTTCCTTGTCGACCTTTTCCATACGCTCGCGGTGAGGTTTGATATCCAAACCGCGTTTCTGGAACTTCTTTTCCTCGTCGGCCTCGTGGCTTACGACAACGGCCATCTCGACTCGCTTCATCCAGTCGAGTTGTTTCTTTAAGACGGCTTTTTCGGTGGTGTCTGCACGGGCAATCTGTTTCTGGATCGCCTTGCGTTTCTCTTTCCAATGATGCTGGACCTTGTCATACATGGAAACTGCGGTGAACTTGTCCAACGTGATGACCATTGCCTTGCCGAGGTAGCCTCGATTCGGAAAGTGCTCGACGATGTCTTGTGCGATGGTATCAAGCCGATCATCACGGCGAATGACTTCAGTTTCCTTTGCGAATCGATTTTCAAGCTTTTCCTGTTGAAGCTCGTCGATCTCTTCTTCTTCGAAGATTCGGATCAAATCTTCAGTCAAACCTTCATTCTGAATCAGAACTTCTGGAACACGTTTTTGGTGAAATAGCGGAACCGTGGATTCATCATCGATAGCTTGGCGGAAATTGTATTCAGAGACGTAATCGCCGAACCACTGATTTGTCTTGCGATCGCGGCCAAGCAGCGGCGTGCCGGTAAACGCAAGGAACTGAGCATTTTTCAAACCGGCACGCATATTCTGAGCGAGGTCTTCGTATTGCGTTCGGTGCGCTTCATCGACCAAAACAATCACGTCGTCACGATCGGTCAGTAGCGGATACTGTTTTCCCTTGTCGTATCGGAACTTCTGGATCAGAGTGAAGACCATTCGTTTATTCGTCCCGAGAAACTGACGCATTTGATCACTATCTTTCGGCTGACAGCACTCGTTGTCTCGGACCGTTTCGGTGTACAGAAAATTGCGATAGATCTGCTCGTCTAAGTCTCGACGATCGGTCACGACCACGAAGGTGAAATTGCCTGTCGCTTTGCGGAAGATCTTGCGAACGTAGAAGATCATTGAGAATGATTTGCCACTGCCCTGAGTGTGCCAGAAGACGCCCAGCTTGCCGGGCGTTTCTTCGCGACGATTGAACCGATCATAAGCGTTGTTGACCCCGATGAACTGGTGGTTCTGGGCGATGATCTTTTGGCTCTCCTTGTAGAACAATGTGAAATTCTCCACGTAGTCCAGCAGACGTGGCGGAGCGAGTAAGCCGTCGATCACACGTGGCAGGCTTTCGGAGTCCGCTGCGATCTTCTTTCGATCAACCTTCTCTTTCTCGTCATCAACGCGAAGCCATTGGAAAAAGTACTCCCAAGTCGCCGTCATACTGCCGACGCGTGTCTCTACGGCGTTGGACAGAATGCATACAGCGTTGGCGTGAAAGAGCTGCGGGATATCTTCCTTGTAGTCGGTCAGATTCTTGGTGTACGCATCCTGAATATTGACATTGCTGTTCTTCAGTTCAATAAAGACCAGTGGTATGCCGTTGACGAACAACAGAATATCGGGCCGACGAAAACGGCCAGCTGGTCCGATGCCTTGGATCCATAGCTGCGTAACAGCGGTGTAGGTGTTTTGCCCGGGCGCCTCGAAGTCGATGAAACGAACGCGAGTATGTTGCTTTCGTCCGTGGGCATCGTCGTATTCGACGGGTGCACCGTCTCGGATAAGTGCAGTGATCTCGCGGTTCGCTGCCTCCATCGAGATGTTGCCACGCCGAGCCGTCAACTGGCCGATAGCGTCATCGATCGCCGACTCCGGCACATCGTTCAAACGAGTGACAGCCTCGCGAAGCTTGATCGGCAAGAAACAATCACGCTTGTCGTTGCGTCCAGAACCGTCATCAAGACTCTTCGGTTCTTTAGTATAGCAGTTGAGCGTGCTGAACGCGTACGATTTTCCCCAGCGGTCCTCCATGACACGAATAATCTCGCGTTCGATGTCATCTTCGGAGAGGAAGCTAGGCATGGGCTAGCTCCTGTGGCAATGTTTCTAGGCATTCTTCCAATGAAGACATGCTTTCAGGTAGATGAACATCTAAATCGTCCAATGGAAGGCGACCAGAGATTAACCTTCCAATCACAAGTTCACGGCAAGCCTTCAATCTTCGATTTGCGTTATCCAAATGTAAACGCTGCGCCAGCATAGGTTTTACGATGTTATCGTACCGCTCAAGCAGGTTTTCCGTTGGCAACAAAACTGGAGCCCGTTCAAAGTCATCAAAAGCAGTTGCTGGATACGCAGCTCCTTTTGCAACTAGCTCGAGGTATCCAACGAATGAGTCTGTTGTCACTGTTTGGTAAAGAAACGCAACTGGAATGGCAGGCTTATGTCTCAGAACGGCAAATCCCGTGGAAACAATGAGATTGTCCGGTGGCTCAAGAACTATGGCGTGAGCTCGATTACCCGGACGCACTGAAGACCAAATGATGTCGCCATGACGAACCACACGTTTTGCTCGGCCAGGTGCGTCACCAATACTGACCTCTTCAAAGCCATTGATTACGTCAGTTGTAACTGAACCAATATCAACATAACGAATGGTTTCATGTTTTGTCGTCGACCCAAGTGATTCTGGATTCACATCTGCAATCGCCGAAAGTCTTGTGTCCCGCCAGCCTTCAGGAACTCCTTTGACGAATTGTGTGTCCTGGCAACCGGGGAATCGCATTCGGACGAACCATTCGCGATAGACTTCCTCGGCCATGCGCTCGAGGATCGCGATCCGCCGCCGGTTGTTCTCAATCAAGTCGTCATAAGCCGACAAAATTCCCGCAATTTTCCGCTGTGTTTTCAGGGGTGGGCAGAGCACTTTCACCTTCTCGAAAACAGATTTAGGAACGATTGGCGTGTCGATTCCTGAGTTGAAAGCAAAGATAAATGGTGTGTACGAACGAAGCAAATAGTAGACGAAGCGATAATCGTGCTTTTCGTTCACGATGATCGAGTTGATTTGCTGATTGGTGAGCGAAGGGCGCGACGTGATTCCCATCTTTCCAAACCCAAAACTCAGGCTGGTAAACATCACCGAGTTGGCTGGCAAAACTTGATTGGAAAATTTGTCGAGTGCCCGTTCAGTTATCCGCGACTCGGTTGTCGTGATGTAGAGTTCGCCGTCTTCCAGGTCTTTTGGCGAAACGAAGAGTTCGTCACCATCCCAATACTGCGACTCCGCCTTTGGAGGAGTTTTTCCAGTGACAACCCTGCCAAGGTCGCCGATCGCTTTTTCTTCCCAGGTTCTCAATCCGTAGTCCGCCAGCAAAAATGCACACTAAATTAAAAGGCTCTATTCTAGCGGATCTCGGGGCAAGAGACTGCGCCGACAAGGCTAACCTCCCGCGAGCGCAAGATCGGCTTCCTCTTTTGGCTTTAGTTCAAAGGGATCGGCGATACTCTTTCGGCCGAATCGATTCAACATAGCTGCGACGTCGTCGTAGTCCAGATTCTCTGCTTGCACAGTTCGTAGAACTTCTGGCCGCGCGATACTTGGGATTCGCACCGCGAAGAAAGGCCAAAGTTCGGAGGACCGATACTCTTTGTCGATTTCGGGGAATGGAACTAGCGGCTTCACCTTCTTCTGGGCTTTGAATTCCTTAGTGTAGAACATCCGCCAGCCCTGCGCGTCGTGGCAGAGGACAAGCACAGGAAGCTTGCCATAGAGCAGCAAGAAAACTGCGTCCGTGGAACGATCAATCGACTCTTCACCACGACCGGAAGAAACACCGCGAAAGTGGCGCAAGATCTTGTCAAGCATCTGTCGGTTCTCCCTTGAGTACGATTCGAAATTGTTCTGTACGGTATTCAATCAGTCGGCAGATCCAAGTCTGCCGCAATGGCGAAATCAATCTGCTGAATTCTCCTTTTAGCAAATTCTCTACCAAATCTACAGGCTCCGAGTCGATCCCGCTCAGAATGTCCACATCGCAAACCGCGTCTGGGTTTCTCTCCAACAACGAACGCAACAATGCAAAGTGGTTCACCCGGCCTTGACCGGCTGCGCCGATTTTCGAGTACGAATGACGACAGTACTTGCGAAGCTGATCGATTGGCGGTCGGCCTTTCTCTTCAAGTTTAGACAAACCAGACTCGGAGTGGTTCCAAAACAGGGCTCTCGCCGTATCGAATATAGGGCTAAAACGGGGCGTTTGCCTTCCCAAATGGTCGCAGACCACCCCCCAATTGAAGAAGTGGCGATCGTTATTTCCGATTAGGGCGTCGAAGGCTAGCATTCGGTGAAAGCCTGGCAGGATGGTTTCCGCGTCCTCGGGAAGCATGTCCCGTATCGACTCAGCAGCAAAATCATAGTCGAAGTATTCCGGTGACTTATTTTCGTCCTCGACACCTTGGACGAACTCTTTGTCATGATCCTCCAAGTACGACGCAAAAATATCGGCACCGTGCAACAGGTACTGGGTACCGCTCAGGAAGTAGCGACTCATGAAACGCAATTGGCCACGCACATGTGCAAGGCGAGAATCGGCGACTTCGAGACGCAGGCCTTGTCCAATCCGCGTGATGAGATGTTCGGTGATCGATTCATTTGGATACCACTTGTGTCCGACCTTGGCGATATACCGGGGCCACGATTTCCGATTTGCCTTTTTGCATCCCGGCGCACCGTACTCGTAGACGCCGAGAAAATCCTTGGGAGCGTCTCCGGTCATCGACTGATTGATCTTGTGCCAATGCCCCTGTTTCAGATTTGGGCAGCAGGAGTTCGGCGTTATTGCAAACTCGCTGCTGTTAACGATCGGAGGTACGTCGATCAAGGCAGTTCGTCTCCGACCAACTGTTTGACGTTGTGACCGATCACAGCCGCGAGCTTGCCGGCTTCTTCATCTAGCGACTCCAGTTCCGCCTGCATGGCCGCCAAGTCCTCGATGAATTCTTCTTCCGTCTTCCCATCTTCTTCGATGACAACGCCAACGTAGCGTCCCGGGTTGAGCGAGTAGTCTTGCTCCTTGATCTCTTCGAGACCAGCTAACTTACAAAGCCCTGTGACGTCTTCGTATTTTGCTCCGGGAAATCGTTCTTGCAACCAAGCCACATGCCCGAAGTAACTTTCTGCGTCGCGAATCTCATTGTGAAGACGATCAAGACGACGTTTCAGTTCTTTCATGTCGCGATCAAAACTGAAACGCTTGCCTTCTGCCTTGGCCTGCTCTGCCTTGTGTTTTTGGTGAGAACGAACCACGCGGTCCAACTGCTTCAATTGAACGTGCAAGCCTTCAAAGAATGGCGCTAGCGATTCTGCGAGCTTGCGCTGGGACCTATTCTGCGCATCCACATCGGAATCTTCGCCATGTTTTTCTATATACTTGTCGTAGGATTTTCGAAATTTGCTCAGTTGCTTCCATGCTTTACCGAGTCCCGAGACAGCTTCTTTTGCAGCGGCCACGATGTCGGGTGTTCCGTCCAGGACTTCAATCACTTGGTCAGCGATCTTTTCGACGCGTACATCGGTTGCATAGAGCTGTGTGAAGCCACTTGAAAAGTACCGATCAATCAAGTTTACGAAAGCCTCACGATCGCCTTTACGCAGATGTGAGATGATGGCGATGTTCGCAATTTGCTCTTCGGAGAATTCGCGATGAGCACGGTCGATCTGAGTAAAAATGTTTCGTGCATCAATGAATAGAAGCCGCTCGTCATCTTTGGCCTTGTCAAAAAACCAAAGTGTCGCGGGCAAAGTCACGGTGTAGAACATATTCGACGGCAGTGTCATCATGCCGTAAATCAGATTGTTCTCGATGAGACGCTGTCGAATCTCTGCTTCGCTGTGCCGGGCGTCCGATGCACTGTTGGCCATAACCAGTGCAGCGCGGCCTTTCTCGTTGAGCGAAGTGGCAAATAGGTTGATCCACAGGTAATTGGCATTAGGGACCGTCTCTTTCCCTTCGTCGCCTTTCTTGGTCTTCGTTTTCTTTTGTGGAATCCCGTATTCGTTGAATCGTCGATCGTCACGTACTCGGCTAAGGTTTACGTCATCAACATTAAATGGCGGATTGGCGAGTACAAAGTCGAATTTGCCGTAGCTTTCGACAAGGTCGAAGTAATACGTGTTCGTGCTTTTTATCTCTCCGCGGAGTCCGTTTACTGCCAGGTTCATCTTGGCAAGGTTTGCCGTTTCGCTTGTTTTTTCCTGGCCATAGACGTAGATGTCTTCGTGAGATGTCTCGTCCTTTGTCGCCATCCGATGTTCTTGGACAAACTTGACCGACTGAACAAACATGCCGCCACTACCACAGGCTGGGTCAAACACTTTGCCGCCATGTGGTTCGATGATCTCGACCATTACCCGGACGACGCTCTTGGGCGTGAAGAATTCTCCACCACCTTGCCCTTCGGCGAGTGCAAAATTGCCCAGAAAGTATTCGTAGATCTGTCCAAAAATGTCGCCTTCGGCGTCGGCCGGGATGTCAGCAAAGGTTTTGAGCAGTGACTTAAGCAGCGACGAGGAATTGTCGGGCATCAACTCAAAGTACTCGTCCTTTGGCAGGACGTCTTCGAGTTCAGGCTTGTGCTTCTCGATCGCGGTCATCGCGTCCTTAATCTGCCGCGCAATGTTTTCCTTTTCGGGAAGCTCCAGTAGGTATTCGTAGCGTGCCTCGTCTGGTAGATAAAAACCGCATTTCGCGATCGCGATTTCTTCGATGCTTTTCTCGCGGCGAGTACCTTGGAGCTTTTTGAACTCCGCGTTTATCTGGTCCTCACTTCGTCGATAGATGTTGTCCGCAAAACGCAGGAAGATAAGGCCCAGAATCGGTGTGGAGTACTGATTCGATTTTAGTCCCGAGTTCGCGCGCAGATTATCGGCCGCACTCCATAGCTGGCGTTCAAGTTGCTTGAGTTGTTCTCGGTTCATGTAGTGGCGTTTCCAACTGCTAAACTGACGATTTCCCCGCTGTGCAAAGACGGGGCTCGGCGACGAGGGGCTATTCATTCGCAGCCAGCCGGCTCTATACTAACGCCGAATGTTGACTGCCAAGTGCAACCTGCGATTGGCAACAATCTAGCGACGAAACGCCCCTGGAACAACGGGACAAGCGAGTTGAGCACATCCGCTACACCTGCTTTTGGCACTAAATTGCGCGAGCTTCGGCACGCGAAGGGGCTTACTCTGCGCACGCTTGCCGATCGAGTCGGTGTTAGTTTCACCTATTTGTCGAAGATCGAGAATGTAAAGCTCGAATCAGGTCACGCGCCGTCCGAACAACTCATTCAGGTCTTGTCAAAAGAGCTGGATGGCAATGAACGCGAGCTTATGTTGCTGGCCAACAAGATCCCGAAAACGATTCGTCGTCGGCTTAACGAGCGCCCAGATGCGTTCGCCGTCTTGGCTGAGTTGGACGACGCGAACTTGGATAAGATCGTCAGAAAGGCGAAGCGTCTCGGGAAGTGAACATTCCCTCGAGTTTTCAGTTTTTTCGTCAGGTGAAGAGTGCTGAGCGTGCTACGTCATCGAAGCCGAGGCTGAAACGTCAAAGTGACGACTCACGCTAGGTCTTTGGCCAGTTGCGAGAGTCAAAGCCTCGTATGTATTGGAGTGCGTTTCAAAATCAAATGAATGAGCGATTCCATTATCATCAGTCAACAAAACTTCCTTGCCTCCAAGGCGTCCGCCACGTTGACCGCCAACGTAGCTTGAAATCAACTCAAACAAAGCAAGCTCGGAGACGTTTGAGAACTTTTCGCGAAATTGCCGAGATTGAACCACGTAACGACACGGTTTAGCTCGATCAAAACCCTCTGGTAGTCGTCTTGGATGTGGGCAAACGATGCCCACCATCGGCTCTGGTCCCCGGTAATCTTCGACGTATCGCCAGAGAGTCGACGTCCAGGTGTTATCGAAAGTTGTTTTTAGTTGCTTGATTGTCGCCATACTGACCGGCATATCCATTGCTTCCTCGACGAAACGATTCTGCAGGAACAGCAGTTGTCCGCAGGCGTAGTTGGCCTCGGCTTCGATAGTCGCATGGCAAGCGGGACTCAGTTCTGTTTCGCTGTCGCCAAGAAGAAAATCCTTGTGCCACCACGCTAACGAATGCCCGATCTCATGTCCCTCGGCCCAACGATGTTTGAGCTTTGGCAATTCGCGGTCGATTAGAATCTTTTTCTGATCCGCAAAAAACAAAGCTCTCAGGTCGAAGCTCTTGATTGCGTCTGCCACCAGCATCGGGTTCGCGATTACTTGCTTCGCGCCAACTTTTAGTGCGTGGACGACTTGTCGGAGGTGCCCGGGATCCCGACTGCTGTAGTACTCGCGGTCCAGATTTAGCCGTGCACGAACTGCATCAAGATCCAGTGGAGGCTCTAGTCCACGAAACTCCGACAACACCCGTGACACAGCGTTGTCAATTTCTTCGGCTTCGTCGCCGTCGACAATGGGGTTCTTCATATGTGTTGCTTAGGTACTGGAACGGAGTTGCTTAACGAACTGATGGAAATACTTCTTTTGGGATCTAGTTAGCTCGCTGAAATTCTTTCCAGAGCAAGCCGCTACCTCCAAAGATGTTTCTAGCCCTTCTTCAGCCGAGTCAGTTCTCAGACTTGCGAGCAGCGCTAGCTTGTTCGGCGAAAGTCGAAAGAATTTGGCGAGCTTTGAAACGACTAAGGGACGTGGAACAAAAGTTGGATCCTCCTCGATGGCTTCCAACGTAGGCATTCCAACTCCGGCTTTTTGAGAGACTGCCTCAATTGTCAAACGGCGTTCCGTTCTCAGTACTCGAACAACGCACCCCAAAGATTGATTACGTGCCTCCTTCCTTGGCAGATCCTCGTAGAAATCATCGCCTTGAAACTTCTCGTACAGGTCTTCGGCGGACCGAAGAGACTCTGGGACCTCGATTGGTGTGCTACCGAGACAACGCCTAGCTTCCTCAATCTCTGCTTCCGTTGTGGGGAGGAGGCTCTCAACAAATGACTTTGCTTCAGCGAGCTGTCTTTCGATCTCCTCGGTTTCGGCATCTATGTGAATAGACATGACTGGCTCCAGGTGGTTCAGGGGTTATTTGCTTGCAGGCTCGAATGACTCAGCGAGCTTTTTCTTGAGTCTTTCGTATTGCTTCCGCAGGGCAGCTGGATTTGAGTCCAATTTGTGAGCAAATTCGGCAATCAGCTCGGGCGGTGGATGCGATTTGCCCGTTTGCGGCGAGTAGTGGTCAATAAAGAACCAGATAATCTCCTGCTGCTTGTCGGTAAATTGCTGGCGAATCCGTCGGTGAAGATCAGCAAACGAATCTACATCGTCTTCGTATTCGGCTTTAGCAAGAGAGTTGTCGGGTTCGGTCGGGTCAAGAAAGGCCGCTTTGACACTTCGAGGGCGCCTGACTGCATCGATCAGCAGCTTTCGAGCGATCTCCAAGAGCCAGCTTGTGACGTGATTCCTTGACTGGGCATTGGATTGGTACTCGCCCACCACAAAAGACCTAGCTTTGGTTCGGAGTACCCTTTGAAACGTGCGGCAAACAATTTCTTCAACATCAATGCCGAATCGCTCCAGATTCGCTCTTTCACGATTCAAACAGCCGTAAAGAAACTCGTGGTGCCTGGCGTAGAGCTCCTTCCACGCTTTGGCGACTTCAGTTTCCTCGCTATCTGAGCATTTGATCTTGTCCAGAAGTTCATGGTCTGGCGGTTCAGGGGCAGTTTGAAGCACGATTGCGTCTCCATTCGGTTGAATCAGTAACTGGTTGCTCCCTCCACGAAGAGTATACGCATACCTGTGACACCAATTTCTCAAAAAAGTTCTTCGAGATCCGATGTCACCAGAAGTCGTATGCCTCAGCAACGGGAACGACAGTTCGTCAGCCCCACGACACTAGAAGAGGTTCTACCGATGGAAATGCCATCCCATACAAATCCAAGTCTGCTCAATGAAGTCGAAGATCTCGAGGTCTGCTGCCGCGAGGGGCGACCTGCCCGTTGCGTGCGGAGGTACCGCATCCGAATCGATCGGCAACAACACGTTGTCAACGTAACCTGCATGAATGGCCGCCAGCTTCTCGAGATCGCTGGAAAATGCGACGTCACCAAATGGAAGATTTTCCAGAAGCTTTGTGGACAGATGCAAGAGATTGGTCTCGATGAAGACGTGTGCTTCACGACTCCAGGCGTTGAAAAATTCAAGACGATGCCTCTCGATCAAACCGAAGGGCAGTGATGAGTTTGCGGCGAGAAATTGCGCTACCACCGGGGGACGTCGAGTTCTTGGACTCGGCGTTTCCCAAGTGGGAAGCGATTCGGAATGGCGCTGCGACTTGGCTTCTACTGCCTGAGCTCTCGGTACCGGATGGCTACAACCACAGCCGTGTTACGGCGTGCCTGCGACTGGAGCCTGGTTATCCGGACACACAGATCGACATGGTCTACTTCAGTCCGTCGCTTGCGCGGAAAGATGGAAAGGCAATCGGAGCGATTGGTAACTGCCAGCAAGTCGATGGCCGTCAATTCCAGCGATGGTCCCGGCACCGCACGCCGGTGAATCCATGGCGATCAGGGGTCGATGACATCGAAGCTCACATGATTTTGGTCAAGCACTGGCTCGAAAGGGAGTTTGCAAAATGAATGACGACATGATTCTCCGATTAACCGGTCAGCAGCACGCGAAGCTGCAAGCACACTTGTTTCCGGGTGATGGGCTGGAGGCCGTCGCACTCGCCCTGTGCGGCCGGCGAAATGGGAAGGGGCGACACTGTCTGAGTGTCTCCAACATAGTACTGGTCCCGCATGAGCGCTGCGATCGCTTTGCCGATCGTGTGACATGGCCCACCGATTTTCTTGAGCCTCTCCTGGCCGAAGCCTCAAAGCAGGAGTGGGCGGTAGTCAAGATCCATAGCCATCCCGGAGGATATGACCGATTCTCGGGTTACGATGATCGTTCAGATCGAGTTTTCTTCGATACCACTGAAAGCTGGACAGAATCAGATGCCCCTCACGGTAGCGTCGTAATGCTTCCCGGAGGCAAGATGTTTGGGCGAGTGGGTCGGGCGGGTGGATTTCAACCGATGGACGCGATTGCGGTTGCTGGCGATTCGATCGAATACTGGACCATCGAAGATGAGTTTTATGTTCCCGACTTTGCAGATCGGCATGCACAAGTCCTTGGCGCCGGTACTTTCGAGAAACTCCGTCGGCTTCGTGTGGCAGTTGTCGGATGCTCAGGAACGGGATCTCCAACCATCGAGCAGTTGTTTCGGTTGGGAGTCGGCGAACTCGTGCTTGTCGATCCCGACACGATTGGGCCTGAAAATCTGAACCGTATTCTCAACTCGCGCGGACGGCACGCCCAGGCCGAAAACCTCAAAGTGGACGTGGCGGCCCATGCGATCGAGGACACCGGGCTCGGAACAACCGTAATCAGCCTACCTGTTGATCTTTGCACGACCGAAGCGGTAGAGATCGTGGGCACCTGCGATGTCATCATTGGCTGCGTCGATAGCGTTTTCGCACGCCATTTACTAAACAAGATTTCGTCGACCTACTGCATTCCCTACATCGACATTGGTGTTGGTCTCCGTGCAGACGGAAACGGCGGAATCGCCCACGCGACTGGCGCGGTTCAATACCTGCAACCCGATGGATCTAGCCTCCTGAGCCGCAAAGTGTTTTCTCAGCGAGACATCCAATCCGACATCTTGCAACGCACCGATCCCGAAGAGTATCGCTCTCGATTGGATGATGGCTACATCAAGGGCGCGGAGGTCAGCAAACCCGCGGTGATAACAATCAATACCATCTTCTCGGGTTACGGCGTTTGGGAACTGCTGTGCCGGATGCATGCGATTCGGGACGATGGCAGCTATGAATTTGCAAATCAACGCTGGTCGTTATCCGGAAACATTCATGACCATGAGGCTGAGGGTGAGCGTTGTCCTGTCGTTTCGCGACACCTCGGATTCGGGGATATGGTTCCGCTGTTAGGCATGCCTGAACTCTCTCCAAGGAAGGCGTCTATCGATGCGAATCATTAGCAAGATCTGGACCTGGCTTTGGAGTTGGATTCGATTTTGGGAGTCACGGTGGACTGCGGTAACGGTAGACGATATTCCGGATGATCCCGATGAAAATATCGTTTATCTCGTCGAGGAAGACGGCGTGGTTTGGCAAGTCGTCATGGCCTGCCCCTGCGGCTGCAAGTCGCGAATCCAACTCTGCTGTATTCCAGGTTCACGTCCCAGATGGACCTTTGATGTTCACGAAAACAATACCATCACATTGCACCCATCAGTCTGGAGAACTGTTGGCTGTCGAAGCCACTTCTTCCTTCGGAATGGTCGCGTTTCTTGGTGCTGACTAATCATAGCCGAGATTGGCTGGCGCCGTGTTCCCCGTGAGGATGTGTAAACCGAGACCCGGATGTCAAACAGAGAATCAGAGAGTTCTCGGGGTTGTCTCTGGGGTGCGGAGCGAACCAGGGTGGTCGAACTCGGCAGCCCGGACTCTCGCCGCGAAAGTGAGAACATTGAGTTTGGGCGCCGCGGCGTCGAAAGACTGCAAAAAACGGGGCAGAAATGAAAAACGCCCGTTGGCCGATATTGGGCCACGGGCGTTAACTGGTTTGCGAGAGCTTTCGCGATTTCAAAACTAGCTCAAATCGTGGTTGGCTGGGTTTGACAGCGGGGTTAATAGTAAATTCCCGCAAAACCTCGGTAATACGGCAAAAACGCGATTTAGAGACAGCAGTTTCGTAGTTGAACTCGATTTCGTTTGTTTCGTTTATTTGCTTTATTGCGTTTGGCCGATATAATGGTAGTGGAGGCCTAAACCATGAACGCAACCCTGTCCGATTTTCCCAACACTCTCTCGCCGACGCCCGGAGATGCCGAGCTGGCGAAAGCGTCCAGCCGCGCTATCGCGGACCTTGTCGCTCACGAAAGCGAGGCCACCATCCGTCTGGTCGCCAAGCTGGGAA
>NZ_BAABGA010000010.1:0-205515 GCF_039541335.1 Novipirellula rosea
TCGAATCAAAAATTTAGTTTTTTGATAAGCGGCTATTGCCGAATTCTAACACGGTCGCTCCTTGTTGTGGTTGATCCGACAGGCGATCCGTATCGGCTTCACCAATCACGACCGCTACCGGCAATTGCACCGCCGTAACCCAGGTTTCCAGTTTGTGATCGATCTCAAACTCCTTGCTCTTGTCTCCCCATTGCAAGGTTCGTTTACGCGGCTTCATTCCCGCGGGCCACCCGGTATCGGGATCGGGCATCGCATAGATAGCAGGAGCACTGAGGACCACCCCGTGCAATCGTTCGGGATGAACCACCAGGTAATGGTTTGCGAACTGCGCTCCCGCGGAATGCCCATACAAATAGAACTTCCCGTCGTACTTGCGATCCAGTGTTTTAAAGCGATCCACAATCATGTGAACGAACTGGTCGGACGTCGTGGTGCGTCCATCGAGCGCACGGTAGCCCCACGCACTACCGCCGGGTGCATCTTCGCCGCTGGCATAGTTTTCAACGTCAAATGCAGGTGCGACAAGGACCACTCCCGTCGATTCCGAAAACCTCAGCCAGCGATTGATAAAGGTATGAGCACTTTGAAGTGCGGTGTTGCCATCGGAGATCGAACCGTGACAGATGACCAAGACGTTGGTCACTCGCGATCGTTTGTTAGGAACGTATTGCAAAAATTCCCCAGCCTCGATTCGCTCTTCTGTGACAACGCCGCGTTGCACCCGTTGGGCCGCGACATCGGAACATGTTAACGCCATAAAAATAAAAATAAGCGTTCCGCTGCAACGTACTTGTTTCATCATTGGGAATCGGAATGGAAGAGAACGAATAAGGATTGGATCGGCTTGTTTTTGCAAACGGATCGATCGCGGATTCATAAGCCGAGAAGATTCTAACCGATCGAGAAGCCTCGGTGCGAACACTTGCATTTTTTTTTCGACACGGTACGGATTGGCGTTTCTTGCTGTCGCTTCGTCTTCATGCTTCCGTGATCCAAGCCGCAGCACTAAGACAACGCCGCGTCAGCCTATCGACCAGCAGCGAAAAAGAACTTGGTAGGAAAATGGAGGTAGGAAAATTTGCTTACACTCAATCAGCCGGTACTTTCAGGGCCATCTTTCTGGCCAGTGAGCCGATTGCCAAGCACGATCAACAAACTGCCGAATCCGAAATAGCATCCCAGTGCAGTCAGAATGCCTGGCAGATCCGCCAGTATGCTTTGAATGGTGATTTCGTGTATATCGATCACGACCACGACGATGGGGATCGCGATCACGATTGCGCCAAAGATCCTAAGCAGCGAACCGAGAGCACGCTTCCAGCGCGGTGCTTCGGCAAAAGCTTTTTGTGCCGAAACTGCAGAGGGTCGGTAAGGGTTTGGGGCAACAGTCACAGTGCGATACGGTTCAGCGAGCGAACGACAGTAAATCATCCACCTTAAGATACCCGGCATTGTCACGCGGATGCAGTAGCGTGTCAGTTATAAGAGAAGTTCGAATCGAACTTCCACACATCGCCATCTTGGTTGTATCGAAGTTCCGCCATTGTCCACCGATCCCCGTTCGAGGCCATCAATAAATACAGTTGCTCAGCAAGCTGGGCAAGACGCGGAGTGATCGAAGCGACTCCTTGCTCTTCTCGATGATTTTTGAGGGAGTAATCGATCCTTTGGCCATCGCACGTAATCGTCAAAACGGCATTAGTCCAGTTCTCGGGGCTACACCCAATCGCTTCCGCCCCAATTTCATCAAGGACGGGTCTTAGCTGTTTTAAGGCCTCCGGCACTCTGTCTGGATTGCGAACGACCTTTGACTCACCACCGAACAGTTTTCTAAAGAAGCTCAAGACTCTTCCTTTGCTAAAACGTGACCATGTACCTGGGCAAGCCGATAGGCAACCAATTGTAAACGCGATGCCGAGTCCCTGGCGTGCATCCGAGGCATCGCCGGTCGATGGAAACCGTGGCAAACGCCTGATGCGGCCGGCGAACGAGAAAAATCCGAAGACGGCTGAAGAGGAATGGCCGCGATTGAAAGAGTGAAATTGATGATTGTAAATTGAAAACTGGATGGGACTCGGACTGACAGGCTGGCAGCCTGTGCTACTATTGGTTGAGCGCGAAGAGGACCAGGTTGGCGACGATCTTGGCGGCGTCTTCGGTGGGGTAACCGGGGCACTGGACCGAGTTCTGACTCTCCAGTGCACAGCTGATGTCCAGTGGCGAAAAGAAGACGCTGGCCATGCCGTCGACCGTGGCAAACTCGATCAACGGTGCGCCGCTGCGACGATTAACAACTTGCCCTTCACCACGGCCACTCGGCGTGCGGATGGTTACCGAGGTGATGTCGAAACCGCCATACGCGCTGGTCATCGCCCGATGCGAACTAGGCATCGTCTCGAGTGACGAACCGGGTAACACCTGTCCCAGTTCGCGGCGAAACGACTTGGCGAACGCCTCGCTGCCGCAGATCGCGGTGCCAATCACAAAGCCGCCGTTTTTGATGTATTCCGCCAACGCCCGCCGTTGATCTGCAGTCAATTCGAACTCGGTGCGACCATGCATCCACAACACCGGAACGCCGCTTAAACCGGCCGATTCGATCTGGACCGGTTGGTCGGCTGCGAGGATGTCGATCGGCACCCGCTGGCGAATCAACTCGGCCGCGTTAGGGATCGCTCGGCGAGCTTCCTCACCGCCCGCTCCTAGTGATAACATGGCGACTTCGATCGATCCACGCATTGGCTGCGGTGCATCTGCAGCGTCGAGCACAACTCGTTTTTCCAACTTGTCTTTCAATTCGCGGCCGGTGGCGTACGCGATCACGTTCTCACCGATCCGCACGGCCACATCCAATTGTTTTCGCACAGGCTCGGACAACTCGCGACGTGAAAACAACATATCGCTCAATTCCCAGCGACATGACAAGGAATTCGGGACGTAAAACACGGCGGTTCGGCAACACGCTTGAACTCCATAGACCCAAAAATCTTTGTCGATCATTGGGATCGCTGCTGGCGACACTTCATGCTGGGCAAACCACACCGGATGACTCGGCGGCAACCGGTCCAGCGGTGCTCCATCGAACCATTTCGCACACAACTCGCGAACACTCGCTTCGAACGCCGACGCGTCTCCACAGCCATCGCCCGCTTCGGCTTCGAACAATATCGTGCCACCTTGCTCCAAATATTCGCCCAGATTTTTGACTAACTCAGGCGAGAAATTCAGTGAGGCCTTGCCACTGATGATCAGCACCGGAGTCTGCAGCAAATCTTCGACCGCTGCCGCCTTGCCCTTGTCATGTTGGCCAATAATGGTTTGCCAAGTCAGATCGCGGCCCCAGTCACGTTCGACGTGACGAACCAATTGCTTGAGCCCTTCGGGGTGCGATTGCCACTGGTTCGCCGGTTGGCTTTCGTATTGCAGTTGCCCGGCGACGACTTGGCGTTTGCCTTTACTGAGAAACAGTAGCGCGAACGACGTGGCAATATCGCGATTGTTTTCCATCATCCCTGTCCCCGACCAAAACCCTTGGAATTGATCGTGCGCGTTGAGCAATTGTTCGGCGCCTTCGCGATACCAATCATGGCCGCCAATGAACCGTCGCCCCGATAAGCGGCCGACACGTTCGAGCGCATACAGATAATAGAAAAACGTCATTGAATCGCCGCCCGGATTGACTTCGGTGGTAAACCGATCGCCCAGCCACTGCAGCCCCGCTTGGACGGGATCTTTTTCCGGGGATTCATTCCCGCAGCACTGAATCGTATCGCCGACGATTTTTGAACTGCCGGCGGAGGTGCCATCGCGGCCAATGATCATCGATGCGATCCCGGCACACGTCATACTGCCAGTCGGCGGTTGGCTGCGTCCGTATCCCCAGCCGCCATTACCACGCTGGATCTTTTCCCAATAGGCGATCGAACGCTCGAAGACGGCGGGTTCAATTTCGATGCCACGATCTTTCGCAGCGCCGAGTGCGAGAATGGCGAACTGGGAATTCGATGGGTCGCCGTTGCCAAGCCCGTTGCCGTAGCTCCAACTTCCTGGATTCCCAGCCCCCCCGGGGTTTCGCTGCGAATCGATCAACCAGCGAACGTTGCGGCGGATACGATCGAGGTCACCGGCGGCCCCGAGTTGACAATAGACTAGTGTTTGCAGAGCAACTGAATACGTTTCTTTGGGTTCATACAACCGCAGGTACCGCATCGCGCGAATCATGTCGGGATCGTCACGCGAGACGCCTGCGTTGAGCAGCGAGAGGGTGCACAGCGAGGTCAAACCGCACGATTGGCTGCCGAATTCGTTCCATCCGCCACGCTCATTTTGCGAACTGCGAAGATAGGCAACCCCGCGATCGATCGCTCGTTGGACGCTGGCCGCGTCAATCTCGGCAGCATACGTAGGACGGACCATCCCGGTAAGCAACAAAAGCGTCGCAAAAACGATCGTTCCGACTTGGCGTCCTCCCGCCATCTTCAATACATGTCTAAGATAACTCGACGAGAAAGTTTCCCGTACCTCGGCAAAGGAATGTACGTTTTTCATCATGACTAGTCCTCCTCCTGCACCTAATTCCCCCCCACCGAATCAACCGGCGCGGAATTTAGGTGACGTGTTACGCGAATTTTCTCAGCATCAGCAAACGATGCGGGCCGAGCTTGCCAAGGTCATTGTGGGCCAATCCGATACGATCGAGCAACTGCTTGCCGCAATCTTTACTCGCGGCCACTGTCTACTCGAGGGAGTTCCGGGACTCGCCAAGACGCTGATGGTCAGCACGCTGGCTGAAATCCTTGACGTTTCCTTCAAGCGTATTCAGTTTACACCGGATTTGATGCCCTCGGATATCACCGGCACCCAGGTGATGGAAGAAAACGAGTCGGGGCGGCGAAGTTTCCGCTTTGTCCAAGGCCCGATCTTTACCAACATCCTGCTGGCTGACGAAATCAACCGGACGCCCCCGAAGACTCAAGCGGCTCTATTAGAAGCGATGCAGGAGCGGCAAATCACTGTGGGAACGGAAACCTATCCGTTGACGCCACCCTTTTTTACGATCGCAACGCAAAATCCGATCGAGCAAGAAGGGACCTACCCACTTCCGGAAGCTCAGCTCGACCGGTTTATGTTCAATATCAAAGTCGGCTACCCGACAGCGGCCGAAGAAGAACAAATTTTGACGGCGACAACCCGCGGCGAAAGCCAAACCGTCAACAAGGTGCTGTCGTCACGCGCGATCTTGAATATTCAAAAGTTGGTTTCCAGTATCGCGGTCAATCCGCTGGTGATCCGTTATGCATCCCAGCTCGTCCGTGCGACTCGCCCCAAAGACGAAACGGCGCCGCAATACATTCGCGACCTTGTCGATTGGGGCGCGGGTCCTCGCGCGGGCCAGAATCTGATCAACGGCGGTAAAGCGATCGCGGCGATGAACGGCCGGTTCAGTGTCGACCCGAGCGACATCCAGCGGATTGCCATTCCAGTGCTGCGTCACCGAATCGCGACCAATTTCCAAGCTCAGGCCGAGGGCATGGACACCGACGCCGTGATCGAGCGACTGCTCAAAGACATCCCTGTTCCCGAACCGGAAAAGATGACGAAGTCCTAATTGTGGCCTCACTGCTTTCCCCCGAATCGATCCAACAAATCAAACGACTCGACCTGCGTGCGAGGATGGTCGTGCGTGGATTTTTGCAGGGGTTGCACTCCAGTCCGTTTCACGGGTTTTCGGTCCAGTTCAGCGAACACCGACGCTACAACCAAGGCGACGATCCAAAACTGATTGATTGGTTGGTCTATGCCAAAACGGACAAGTACTACGTCAAGCGTTTTGAAGCGGAAACAAATTTAACCGGCTACTTGGCGATCGATCTGTCACAGTCGATGGGGTTCACCCAGAGCCAAAGCATGACCAAGTTTGAATACGCCACTTGCTTGGCGGCGTCGCTGACCTATTTGATGACGATGCAGCAAGACCCGGTGGGCTTGTTGACGCTGGGCGAAAAGGTACGTGCGGAGTTGCCGGCCCGCAGCCGACGTGGGCATCTCGGTGACGTGATGGCGCGGTTGACCCAGATGAAACCTGAGGGCAATACCGATTTAGCGGCGTCGTTAACGCAAGTCGCTGCGATGCTGAAACATCATTCGCTGGTGATGCTGTTTTCTGACTTGTTGGACGATCCCGAAACGACGCTATCCGCGCTGGCTCGGCTGCGTCATGGCGGTCACGATGTGATCGTGTTTCATATTCTCGACGAAGCCGAGGTGAATTTCCCCTACGACGGACCGGTTCAATTCGAAGACAGCGAGACCAACGAGACGATCACGGTGGACGCGACGGGGTTTCGCGAAGATTATTTGGCGCAACTGAATGAGTTCCGCGACAACTATCGCGAGCGATGTGCCAATTTGCGAATCGACTATGTGCCGCTGGACACCAGCATGCCGTTTGACAAAGCGTTGACGGAATACTTGATGCAGCGTCAAAAGTCCAAGTAACTTGAAACCAGCGGTAAAATAATCTCGTGACATTCTTAAATGCAACTCTGATGCTTGGTCTCGCGGCAGCCGCCGTACCGATCGTGCTGCATTTTCTGTCGCGGCGCGAGCCTAAGAAGGTCGTATTCCCGTCGCTACGTTTTTTGACTCAGCATTACGAGACGAACCGCAGCCGATTGAAAATCCGTCGTTGGTGGCTGTTGGCACTGCGGATCGCGGCGATTGCGGCGGTGGCATTCGCACTGGCGAGGCCGGTGATTCATCAATCGCTCTCGCTGACGTGGGTGACGATCGGGTTGGTAGCCGCCGCAGGCTTAGGCATGTTGGTATTGGCTGGGATCGCGATCGCACGCGGTTTTTCGCCTCCGCTGCGTTACGCGTTGACCAGCATCGCGGTGTTGACATTATTGTCGGCAATCGTTTGGGGTGGCGTGACGTATGCAACCGGTCCTCGACCGACAACGGATTCCGCATCGCCGGTGGCGATGGCGATCGTGATCGACAATTCGGCAACCGCCAGCTGGCAAACCAATAGCGACGACCGGATGCAGCGAATCGAATCGTTGGCCGAATGGATTGTCGCTCGCGTGCCTCGCAGCAGCCGGATTGCGGTGATTGATCGATCGACGAGCCCCGCATCGTTTGCGCTGGATAGCGCGAGTGCGTTATCGCAAATTGAACAAATCGAACCGTTGTCGGTGACACAGCCGATCACCAGCCGGATCGCGGCGGCGATAGGATTGGTTCAATCGAGTGATCTCGCTGCTCGGGCCGTAATCGTGATCAGCGACCTCAGTGAATCGACTTGGCAGCAGGCGATCGATGACGCAAGCACGCGACAATTGCTGGAAACGGAACCCACCGTGAATCTAACGCTGGTGGATCTCGGGGATTTTGCGGGGACCAATCGCTTCGTCTCGTCGCTGCAAGTGTCCGATCTGACGCCGCCTGCTGCGACGCCCGTGTCGGTTTCGGCTCGCGTTGGGATCGCGGGTGACGTCAACGAAAATGGCCAATCGATTACAGCCGAATTGGAGATGTACGACACCAATCCTGCATTGCCTGTTATCCGTGATGGCAAGATCCAGCGACCGGAA
Organism: Novipirellula rosea; assembly: GCF_039541335.1. Taxonomy (NCBI): domain Bacteria; kingdom Pseudomonadati; phylum Planctomycetota; class Planctomycetia; order Pirellulales; family Pirellulaceae; genus Novipirellula; species Novipirellula rosea. The sequence continues at coordinate 7,596 of NZ_BAABGA010000010.1, forward strand.
CTGCGTAGTGTCGATCGGACCAGTGTGCGACTCAGCGGCAGCGGGACCGCCGAGGTCTTATTGACGGTGCCGCCGATGCAGGTCGGAACGCATCATGGACAAATCCGCTTGATCGGGGACGATTCGATCGCATTGGACAACGTTCGTTATTTTTCGATCGAGGTGTTACCGTCGTCGCCCGTGTTGATCGTCAGCGACAGTGAAGAAGAAGCTCGCGTGCTAGGCCAATCGATCACCGCACCGTTGGCGATCGATGACCCGAATGCGGAATACCGTGTCGAATCGATTCGCTATCAAGATTTTGCCGTCGTCCGATTGGCTGATTTTGATGCGGTGATGTTATTGGACCCGCCCAATCGCGCGCTCCAGGATCCTCAACTTGCCCAATACATTGGCCGCGGAGGCGGCGTCTTTGTCTCGCTCGGGCCCGCTGCTGAAACGACATCCGAAGCATCCCCAACATGGCCGAAGCTCGTCCGCCGTTGGCGAGTGCCCGAGCCGGGCACGTTTTTACAACCGCTAAATCAGTCGCATCCGCTGCTCGCTCCGCTCAGTAACATTGCCGGCGGCGTGCCATGGAACCAATTTCGCATCGCTCAATATTGGCAAGTCGAAACGCGAACGCAAGACAAAGTGAAACTCCGCCGATTGGCACAGTTCGCTGGCACCGAACACGCATCGATTGTTGAGGTGGCGAACGAGGACGCTGAAACGTCCCGCCGCGTTGTGATGATGACGACACCGCTGCCGGCGCTGGCCAATGCGACTCGGCGCTGGAACGAACTGTTCAGTGGGACTGATGCTTGGCCAGCTTTCTTGTTGGTTCGCGAGCTCGCCGATTACTTGACCGAGCGTTCGGCGGGACTGCGTGATACGTTGGTCGGTCAACCTCACACGATCACCCTCACTTCGTCGGATGCATCCGCTGCGGCGTCTGGCATTCCAGTGGTAACGGCATCGTCATCGACTAAGGAAGCTGATTCGCAAACCGCCGCGGCAAAGCCAGCCGGCGAGCGATTGACACGTCGTTACCAACTGTATCCGCCGGGCGACACCAGCTCGATTCCGATTGACATCGATATCGACAGCCAGCGATTTACGATGACCAACATCAATTCGCCGGGAACCTATTGGGTACGCGGGCCAGGATTAAATACCGGTTTTTCAGCGAACATTGCCGATAACGCCACCCGGCTGGCTCGCATCGATCCCGAGTCGCTTGTCAACTCGCTAGGAAGTGAGCATGTCCAATTGGTAACCGACCGCGAAGAGATCGATTTGCGTGGCGACCAAGACAGCCAACGTGTTTCGCTGCATTCACCGGCGATGCTATTGGCGTTAGTCGTGTTCCTGCTGGAACAGATCTTGGGGAATCGATTCTATCGAAAACGCGATAGTGCGCGATCCTCGACCAAGCAGGCGTCGACCGCTGCGGGAGCCACCGCGTGAGTTCGTTTTTGATCGAACCGATCTATGACTCTGTTGCCGTTGCCGTTTTGGTTTCGCTGCTGGTCGTTGCTGTTTTGGTGTTAGTGACACCGCCAACCGACAATCCGAAGCAGCGTCGTTGGTTGATTGGGCTTCGCTTTGTTGCCGCGTTCATTTTGATGTTGGCTATTTTTCGGCCTGGATTTGTCCAGACCGATACGCGACCTGCCGAGGCGACGTTGGTGGTCGCGGTGGACACGTCGCGAAGCATGACGTTTCCTGATGACGATCGCGCCGATCGCTGGACGCATCAACAGCAAGCGTGGCGTGAACTCGCTGATGGCGTTGCATCGCTGGATGAATCGATGAGCGTCCGCTTGCTTGAATACGACAAAGCAGCGACCGAATTGGACAACGCACTTCCGACCGCTCTGGACGACCGCACGCCTGAGGGCGATTTGACGGACTTGGCGTCCGCCGCGACGGCGGCGATCGCGGCGGCTCAAGGGCAACCGCTGGCGGGAGTCGTGCTGATGGGCGATGGTGCCCAAACCGCGCCGATCGATGGTGCCGGAGCTGAACGGGTCGCTCAGACTTTGAAAACTTGGGGCGTCCCACTTTGGACCGTTCCGATCGGACCGGCGGGCGGTCAAGCCGCTAACCGCGATGCGGGAATCGACGCGTTACCCGAGAGTTACCAGCTGTTTGCCAAGAACGAATTCGACGTCAATTTCCAGGTGCAACTGCGAGGTCTGGCTGGCACCGAAGTGCCGGTGCGTGTCCGCTGGATCGATGAAAAAGGCAACTCGACGGTTGCAGCAGAGCGGCAACTTGTCGCTGAAAAAGCAAGCGAAGTCCAAGGAATGTCGCTGCAAGTCGTCGCTCCCGCCCCGGGCGTGTATCGATTGAATGTCGAAGTCGATCCGGTCGAAGGCGAGCTGGTGACGTCCAATAATTTGCAAACCGCGTTTGTGAATGTGCGTGAAGGGGGCGGACGGATTTTGTATCTCGAAGGAGCACCGCGGTTAGAACAAACGTTTCTCCGCGCAGCACTGAGACGGTTTCCTGATCTCGATCTGACTTATCAGTGGATCCCGAGCGACACCGCGGCACGATGGCCGATCGGGCTGCGTGATTGGTTTCAAAAAGGTAAATTTGACATCTATATCATCGGCGATTTGGATGCCGACGCGATTGGCCGCGAGCAACTAAAACAACTCGCTCAATCGGTTTCCGAAGGAGCCGGTTTGGTGATGCTAGGCGGTTACCATAACTACGACGCAGGCGGGTATGCGAATTCGCCCTTGGCCGACGTATTGCCAGTGCAAATGGACGCGTCGCGTCGCGTTTCGATCCAATCCGACGATGTTGGCGATCGGCGTTTGCAGATCCCAGGTCCGATCACGGTTAACCGATCACGCTCGCATCCGATCACCAACATTGGCGGCGGGGATCCCGACAAAACATGGTCGTCGCTGCCGAGTTTGCTAGGCGCGAACCGCTTCGTCGGCCCCAAAGTTTCACCCGGCGTGCAGGTGTTACTTGAAACGGCCGACAGAGATCCGTTGTTGGTCGTTGGTGAATACGGACGCGGGCGGACTGCGGCGGTCGCGTTTGATTCGACATGGCGTTGGTGGCGTGAAGGCCGCAGCGAAGCGTATCGTCGTTTTTGGCGTCAATTGGCGTTGTGGTTGCTGTCGCGTGAAGAGGACTCGGGAGATCGCATCTTTATCGAACTGGATTCGCGACGGTTTGCCAACGAATCTGAAACCGGTTTTCGTGCTCGATTGAGTTCAGTGGCGGACGAGCGAACGACGGTCAAATTAACGGCAGAGGTGATTGATGAGAACAACCGAGTCACGGCGATCACCGACACCGCAAGCTCAACGGTGGCGGGTGAGCAAACGGTCGCGGGCACTATACCCAATCTGCCACCAGGCTATTACCGGCTAAAAATCGGCCCCGCCGACAACGATTCGCAAATCAAACCGGAAACCTTGGCATTCCAAGTGATTGACCAGAGTCGTGAAATGTTGATGCCGATGGCCGACCCCGGTTACTTGCGTCAATTGGCCGAGATCACAAAGGATCACGGCGGAGCTGCGTTTTCGCACGAGGAAATCGACCAATTGGTCCAGCGGATAGCCGAGCGTCGCCATCAAGCCGAGGCTCCCGTGGTCGAGAAACGGACGCTGGGCGACGATCCCATCAGCGGTTGGCTGCTGTTTGTGCTGTTCGCCGGAGCGCTGTCGACCGAATGGTACTTGCGGCGGCGGTGGGGATTGGTGTGATCGTCGCTGATCGCTGCGTATTCCATTGTCGCTGATCGCTCCGCGATCTTGGCGAGAGGCGGAATGGATTCAGCTACTGCAACAAATTTAAGGTGGGTAGTATTGGTTGCTTTAGTACTAAGCGGAGCGTTCGGTATATACCGGTGAAACATCGATCCATTTGTGAGCCGACGGCGCTAGCCGCGGGCCGCTAAAACTTTGGTATTGACGTTGGATATTGGGAGTGAGTTTTTCTTCCGCGGCAGTTACCTCTCCACCGACGAAGGTGACTGCTGATTTAGTCGCATTGATTGCAGGCCGGAGGCCGATACACCCTCTGCCGGTAGCGTAAGCTACCGGTCAGGAGAGGCAGGAGAACATAGCCCGGAGGGCGACACATCAGCTGCCAGTGTGTCGGCCTCCGGCCTTGCGGCGACAAGTCGCCCCTAAACCGTTGGCTCACGCCAACGGCAGTTTATCTGTCGGCCTCCGGCCTGTGCGCTTGCTACTAAATCAGCAGTCACCGAAGTTGGTGGAGAGGTGGCAGAAAACCAGCGCACCCAAAAATCACGACAATACCAAAGTTTTAACGCCGTCGGCTCAGATCATAATATGGAATGACTCATATTCACCTGCTTCGCTTCACGTAATGATCGCGGGAGCGATCAACGACGTTAATTCATGCTGAATTTGGGCGGAAATGGCTCGTCGTCTTGCGAACGACCATCGCCGTCCTGTTCTTCGGACGAAACGGTGTGCAGATTCACCTTGCCGCTGCGAAGCAAACGAACTAATTCCGCGGCACGGTCATCGACATCCGCGATCGCCAACAAACGCAATTTGGCTTCGATCTCAAACGGCAACGTGTACGAGATGATGTCGGTAATCGGGCCGAGTCCCATTTGACCAGCCATTAATTCATGCAGACTCTTGGACGCCTGCTTACTGGCCGGGATGATCGTCGCAAACGCCTCGAGCAATTCTTTTTTCAGCTGCGTTCGATGCTCCGCTCCGATTGGCGGATAGAAGTCCGAACGAACGTCAACTTCGGCGATGCGAAACGGACGCCCCGCATCGACTTCGCGAGTAATGATCGCCCGCTTCACTCCGACCAATAAGATATTGTGCTGGTCGTTCTCTAATTCGGCATGCGAGACGATGCGGCCAATACAGATCGTGGTGGCGATCGGCGGCTGCTCATTTGGCATCACCGCGATGCCCCCCGTCAGAGTCGCCATCGCAATCAAGCGATCCGAGGCCAACGATTCGCGAAGCATCTCGCAATAACGGGGCTCAAACAGATGCAAAGGCTGCATCGCATGCGGAAACATCACCAGTTCGGGCAACGGAAACAGACGCACCCGACCATCAAAATCGTCAGGCAACTGAATCACATCGTCTAAATTATCCATCTGCTATTCGCACCTTTTCCTGTACGAGCCCCTATCCGACGAGCTGCCTAGCGTTTCGTGTCTGCGAGACATGCTACATCTGCCGTAGCGAAAGTCGCGAAGACTTTCGTAGATCCCTGTCCCAACCCAAACTCTTGGCGAGTTTCGCTACGCATATTTTATCACCAATAGCCGCTTTTTTGCTACGACTCTCGCTTGGTACACCATTCTAGGTCAAATTCAAGGGAGGATGTGAGGACCTTGGGGGGGGTGTTAAAAGCCACGTATCCGTCAGCATGCACTAAAATATTCGTAGGCGCGCGACATCGACGCGGTTGAAATCATTGACGCCAACTGGGTCGTCACGGACAATCAGCAGTTCCCCGTCGTTGTCAGCTCACACCCCACACTCCACTCCGCACGGATTGACCATGCTTCTTTCGGGTGAAGAAATCAAGCGAAAGCTAAACGATACGATCGTCATCGAACCGTTTGACGAAAACCGAATCAATCCCAACAGCTACAACTTGACGCTTCATCACGAGTTGTTGGTGTACGAGGAGGTGATTTTGGATGCGGCAACGCCCAATCGCTATCGGCGACTGGAAATTCCCGCCGAAGGGATCACGTTGCAACCCGGGCTGCTGTACCTCGGCCGCACGGTCGAGCACACCGAAACCAAAGACTCTGCGCCGATGATCCAAGGCCGCAGCTCGCTGGGCCGTTTGGGGTTGTTCATTAACCCCGGAGGCAGTCTCGGGGATGTCGGTTACTGCGGCACATGGACGCTCGAAATGCACTGCGTCCAACCGGTGCGAATCTATGCGAACATGCAGATCTGTCAAATTTATTACTTGCAGGTACAAGGCGAGTGTGGTGGTTACGGCCCCGGCAAGTATCAGAACAGTTCCGATATTCAACCGAGTTTGATGTACCGCGAATTAGGTGGCGATGACCACGACGGGCAAATGGAATTGAATTTCGACGAATTGCTTCACGAGTCGCGTTAGACCCGTTCGCCGACGCGTTGATCACTGGGGTCGCGGAACTTGTAACCGACACCCCGCACGGTTTGCACGACATCGGCGTGGGTATCGAGTTTCTTTCGTAACGAGCGGACGTGAACATCGATCGTTCGCTCCAAAACCAACGTGTCTTCACCGAGCGCGACGTCGATCAATTCGCTGCGTGAGAAAACCCGTCCGGGTTGCCGCAACAAACACTCGAGCAAGCGAAACTCGCTGCGTGTCAAATTCACCACATCGTCATTGACTGTCACCCGGTAGCGAACCGGATCAATCGCAACGCCTTGGCTGGCGATCAACTGCACGGCGGCGGATTCGTTATCCCGTCGGCAAAGTGACTTGACGCGTTCGAGTAAAACTTTGACGCTGAACGGTTTGGTGACATAGTCGTCCGCCCCCAGCGCGAAGCCAATCAATTGATCCGACTCTTCGGCTTTCGCCGTCAACATCAAGATGCGAGTGTTCTTGGTCGCGGAATCGGCACGCAGTCGTCGGCACGCTTCGAGTCCATCGAGCACGGGCAGCATCAGGTCCAAAATGATCACGTCGGGTAATTTCAGTCGTGCTTGCGTCAGCCCGTCCTCGCCGTCATGGGCCACGTAGACCTCGTAACCTTCGCGTTGAAGGTTATAGGTGACCACTTCGGCCAAGGAACGATCGTCTTCGATAATCAAAACAGTGGTTTTAGCCATAATTCTTTCAGCTTATTTAGCAATCTTTTTCATAACGGAGCGATGACGAACGATTTCGCCATCGACCAAATAAATTGCATCCTCAGCAATGTTAGTTGCTAGATCTGCGATACGCTCCAAGTGGCGAATTGCCGAAAAGCAATGAAGCGCGGCAGCCACAAATTGAGCATCCTGCTGCATCGTCAAACGTAAACGATTGATCAAATCGGCATTCAATGCATCCACTTCGTCGTCGCGAAGGATCACACTCTTCGCCGCGCTGGTGTCCATGTTGACGAAGGCATCGAGTGCCCCTCGGACCATCCCACTGACCTTGGACACCATCGGGCCCACGCCCTCAGGAATCACAAAACGGGGATAGTCTTTGACTCCGATTGCGCGTTGAGCCACGTTGACGGCCAAGTCCGCAATCCGTTCTAAATCATTGTTCACTTTGATGACGGTTGAGATCCGGCGAAGATCGATTGCCACGGGATGATGCAGTGCCAACATCTTCAGACACTCTTCCTCGATTGCAACCTCTTGTTGATCCACTTCTTGATCATCATGGATTACTTTCTCGGCGAGGTCGACGCGTCCGTCCTGTAACGCCCGGCCGGCGTTGCCAATCATTTCTTCGACGACCGCCGAAAGTGACAAGATGTCACGATGCAGCTGGTCCATGTCACGGTCTAAATGTTTCGTCATGATGGCTTAACCAAATTTTCCCGTAACATAGTCTTCCGTCTGCTTCTGGTCAGGCAGGGTAAAGATCTGGTCCGTCGTACCAAACTCGATCACCCGACCTTGATAGAAAAACGCCGTCCTGTCGGATACCCGCGAGGCCTGCTGCATGTTGTGCGTCACGATCACAATCGTGTACTGCTGGCGAAGCTCGTAAATCAAATCCTCAATACTGCTGGTCGAAATCGGGTCGAGAGCCGAGCAGGGTTCGTCCATTAGAAGCACTTCGGGGCCGGTCGCAATAGTCCTTGCGATACAAACCCGCTGCTGTTGGCCCCCGCTTAATCCGAGTGCCGGTTTGTGCAGCCGATCTTTGACCTCGTCCCAAACGGCCGCTTTTTGCAGTGCCCACTGGACCAAATCGTCCAATTCGGACCGCGAAATGCGAAGGTGCAGTCGCGGACCATAGGCCACATTATCGTAAATCGTTTTGGGAAACGGATTCGGTTTTTGAAAAACAATACCGACCTGACGCCGCAGATCGACCACATCGGTGCTGGATGCGAGTACGTCCAGATCCCCCAGCGAGATATTGCCCTCGGCACGGGCGGTCGGCACGATGTCGTTCATACGATTGATCCAACGCAGCAGCGTCGTTTTCCCACACCCGCTCGGACCAATCAACGCGGTCACACGATTTTTGGGGATGTCCAACGAGATGTCATGCAGCGCGTGATAGCCACCGTAAAACGCATTGAAGCCTTCGATCCGAATGGCGGTACTGGCGTCGTCGGTCTGCTCTTTTGTATCGATCGGCGCCGAGTGCTGTGGCGAAGCGACGACCGCACGATCCGCTGGGCGAGATTCAACCACGGGATTCAGTTTTTTTAAAGAGACGGTCATCGGTTTCTTGCACTTGTAAGCGAGGTATCCGTCACAAAAAAGGAATAACACGAGTGACGAAAAAATAGTTCTCTAGCGATTTACGAAAGCGGCCTTGATGTGCGGTTACGGATCAACACCGCGACCGCGTTAAAGGACAATAGCAGCGTCAACAAAACGATAATGCCTTTGGCGGCAACGGCATGGAACTCGACTTGAGGCCGCGCGGCCCAGTTGAAAATCTGTAACGGCATCACCGAAAAATCGTCCATCAAATTCCCGGGATTCGATCCGATGTAAACGATGCCGCAGATGATCAAAATCGGAGCGGCTTCACCAATCGCTCGGCTCATTGCCAAGATCGCTCCGGTCATGATCCCCGGGATCGCCGCAGGCAGCGTCACGTTTTGCACCGTTTGCCACTGAGTCGCTCCCATCCCTAGTGAACCTTCGCGTAGCGAGTTCGGCACGGCTCGCAGCGATTCTTGAGACGCGATAATTACGATCGGCAACACAACCAACATCAATGTCAATCCGCCCGACAGCACACCCCGACCAAGCGGGAAGCGAAAACAGTACCAAGTCTTTTTACTGATTCGGCCCGCCTCGGCGTCGGCTCGCAACGTCACCGCACGCAGGTTCACCTCGCGAGGTAGACGCTGTTTGACTCCAATCACGTTCACATCGACGTGTTCTCCTGAACTGGTGATCGCTGTCAATCCAGGCTTCAATTCCGGAGCGGGCGAATTCGACTCGGCCGCGGGAACCAACAAGATTCGATTGCCTTCGCTGACAAATTGGTCAAAGTAGGTCGCACCGACTTCGAACGCCGGTTCATTGCTGTGCCCCATGATGCCAAACATTCCGGCAAACGCGGTCAGCCCGATGATCCCATAGACCACCGACGGCACCCCTGCCAAGTTGCTGATATTCAACTGGATGAAGCTGTGGAACCAACGCATCGCGACCGAGCGTGGTTTGAACTCTTCCAAAAAGATCGCCGTCGCAACTCCGATCGGAAGCGTGAACAAGGCACACACACCACACACCCACATCGAACCCAACAACGCGGGACGAATGCCGGCGTCCGCGGGCGTCGCACTGGGCGGTGAACTGACAAAATCCCAGTCAAAACCTGGCAGCCCTTGGTAGAAAACCGCACTTAACATGACGGCCAAGATGATCACCGACAACAGTGCCGTGACTTGGCAAAAACGCACAAACCAACGATCGAGTCGGTGACGACTCTTTAGGTTGCGATGCTTCTTGGAACCCGGTTTGTCATTGACTTGACTCATTCGTACGCCTCACGAAATCGCTTGCGGACGACGTTGCCAAGCACCGTCAAGCTAAAGGTAATGATGAACAAGACGGCAGCGACCGCGTACATCGAATAGTATTCCATCCCCTCGTGGCTGGCGTCACCCAAGGCCATTTGGACCATCCATCCGGTCATCGTTTGAATTTCGTTTCGCGGATCCGCCGTCATGCGAGCGGTGGCCCCGGCCGCCAATGCGACGATCATCGTTTCGCCAATCGCGCGGGCGATGGCTAATAAGAACGCGGACACCAATCCCGAAAGTGCTGCTGGAACGACCACCTTGGTCGCCACGTCAAATCGAGTCCCGCCTAAACCGTACGCGGCATCACGCAGACTTCGTGGGACGGCATGCAGTGCATCTTCGGAGAGCGAACAAACCGTTGGCAGACAAAGAATGCCCACCGCCAAACCGGCACTGAACGCGTTGAAGACGTTGAAGCCTTCGTGGATGAATTTCAGTCCCGGCGTGATCACGGTCAGTGCAAAGTAACCGTAAACCACTGTGGGAATACCAGCCAAAATCTCAAGCGTGGGTTTTAGGGTCGATCGCAATTTGCGAGGCGCGTATTCACTCAGGTAGACGGCGGTAACCAACCCCAGCGGTAACGCCACGACCATTGCCACCGCGGTCACAAGCAAGGTGCCTGCGACAAGAGGCCAGATTCCAATCTCGCCTGAAAACAGAGGCGACCATTTGGCCGACCCCAGAAACTTGCCGACGCTGACACCGTCCATCGCGAAAAAGCGAAACGTTTCACGAAACAACACAAAGATGATCGTGAATGTGATCGCGATCGATAGCGATGCACTGAGAAACAACATCACGCGAACCATACGATCGCGAATCTGTGCGGCGATCGGCGACCGCCGCCGCGATGGGTGGTGGACGATCGATGTGATGTCGTCGGTAGCGTTAATCACGCTCATAAAAATCGTCTTCCCATTCGCATCATGCTCGTTTTCCGGTAGCGAAACTCGCACGTGAGTTTCGTTCAGGTAGTGGATCTTGCTAAAGATCCCTTATGCCGCAGGATCTTTAGCAAGATCCACTACAACCAACCCTAAAATCACTATTCGATGTCGACGACGTCTTCGATCGTGTACAGTTCGGCCAACGGACCGCTTCGTTTTTCTAAGTCAGCGGTCAAGTAGTGCGTCCCCGTGATCCGTTCTTCGTAGTGAGTTTGAACCACTTCATAAACCGAATCGGGCAGCGCGACATAGTCGACCATTTCTGCTAGTTTGCCCGCTTCCCGTAGATAAAACTCGAGGAATTGTTTGACTTCGGGACGTTTCATCGAGTCGGTTTTGACGTAGATGAACAAGGGGCGACTGAACGGTGCGTACTCGCCGCTTTCGATGGTTTGGGGAGTCGGCCCGACAGCTTTGCCTGTCTTCGGATCGACGATTTTGACCGCTTTGATTTTGTCAACGTTGGCAAAGTAATAGGAAGCTCCGAAGAACCCGATCGCCCCTTTCTCACCTGCGACGCCGGTGACCAATACGTTGTCATCTTCGCTAACCGACATGTCGTCGCGAGGATGTTCGTTCTCGTCATCCTTGGCAACGACATCGCCAAAGAAATAGTCAAACGTTCCCGAGTCCGTGCCCGGTGCGTAGATTTTGATTGCTAGTTCAGGCCACTTTGGATTGACATCTTTCCAAGTCTTTGCGCCGCCCTCTCGCAGAAAGATCTTCTTCAGTTCATCGACGGTCAACTGATCCACAAAGTCGTTCTCTTTGTTGATCACGATCGACAAGCCGTCGTAGGCGATCGGCAGTTCCACGAACGAAACGCCTTTTTCTTTACAGGCCTTGAATTCGGAATCTTTGATCGGACGCGAGGCGTCGGAGATATCGATCTCGCCGTTGGTGAATCGATCGAATCCGCCACCTGTTCCTGAAATGGCGACCGTCACTTTGACGTTCTTGAAGGTTTTTCCAAATGCCTCGGCCGCCGCTTCGCTGATCGGAGCCACGGTGCTGGAACCATCGATTTCAACGGCGCCTTCGATATCCGCCAACTCACTTGTTCCCAAGTCGTCGATCGCAATGTCAGAGGTCGATTTCGATGGGCTGGTCGACGCAGGCCCACAACCGACCATTGCCAAACAAACCACACCCGCCGCCAAAGTTTCGCCAAGCACCGCAGTGCCACTACGAAACGGTTTCAACCACATCATTCACCTTCTCCAGGAATCCTTGCGAGCAAACAAGTCGTGACCGACTCGAACAGCCGAGATCCTAGGGCCTGAATGTTAAGATTGCGTTAAGATCACTTAAAGGCCGCGCGATTATGAAGACAGTTTGGAAGCGGCGTTTCCCGTGTCCCAAAACGACAACGTGGAAACGGTGAACCGTGGGCCTTTCAGGAGAGCGTCCGGCTTAGAAATAGGATAACCCGAAACGTGAGCGAGGGACCACATCAAGATCGAATGCCCCTCGCTAATGCTTCGAGTTGTAAAAAAAACGCAGCTGCAAAACTCACGCGCCGGGTGAGGATGATGGTTGCTCCGTGAGCCGGCGGAATAATTTTATACAAAATGGTTAAGTCGGTGGCAAATGCCTGCGGCTAAAACGGTGACCGAAGTTCCACCAGCATCGACTGCTCGGGCGGCCTCGTGCCTCATTCAACCTAAGAATCGGGGTCGGGCCATAGCAAAAGTCGCCAAGACTTTCGGCAATTCACGGCAACGCCAAAACACTTGGCGAGTTTCGCTACCCCAAAATCAAAACGGGATGATGCACTAACTAAGCGGCAAGCGGACCTGGAACGTGCTGCCTTCGCCCGGTTTACTGCACAATTTTACCGATCCACCAAACGCTTGGCAGAGGTGTTTGACGATCGAAAGTCCCAATCCGGTGCCACCCAACTCGCGCGACCTTGCTTTGTCGGCTCGATAAAAACGTTCAAACACGCGCGTATGATGCTCCGGTGCAATCCCGATGCCGGTATCTTGGACCTCCAGCAGCATTTGATCGTTCTCTTCGCACCAGCGCACCGTAACGCGACCGTTTTCGGGCGTATACTTGATCGCGTTTCCAATCAAATTATCCAAGATCGTCGTCAAGCCATCTTCATCGGCATAGACTCGCATCGGTAATGCAGATGGCTCGACCACCAAGTGAATTTCCTTTCGCTGAGCCGCATCGGTGTAGTGGTTAAAACAAGTATCAACCACTTTGTTCACCGACACATCCGTGATCTCGAACGCTTCCTCGCCCGATTCGACGCGTGCGATCTGCAACATGTCAAGAATCAGCTGGTGCAACCGCTCGGCCTGTTCTTCGATTCGATCGACAAACTTCAAGTTGTTCTCGGGGTCGCTCATCGCACCCAAGCGAAGCGTTTCCGCATACGCCTTGATCGACGCCAACGGCGTTTTTAATTCATGAGAGACATTGGCAACAAATTCCTGGCGTAGATTCTCCAGCCGTCTCAGTTCGGTGATGTTGTGCAGCACCATCACGACGCCGTTGGCGGGATCGCCAGGCAAACAGGTCGCGCGAACCGCCAAATCACGCCGAACTTGACAGATCGATTCGAATTCAGTTTGCTCGGGTCCGCCGGTTTCCAAACACTTTTGCACTAACTCGTGAAGCGGTCGGCTGCGGACCGCTTCTAACAACGGTCGGCCTACCTCGTTCGCCGTGGCAAAGTTAAGTAACGTCTTGCTGGCGTCGTTGGCCAACACAATTCGCTGGTCCATATCGATCGCGATGATGCCCTCGTCCATGCTGCTGAGCACCGTGGTCATCTGCTCGTTTTTCTCACGCAGTTGCCGAAATCGTCGCCCCAATTCCGACTGCATCTGGTTGAACGCTTCGGCCAACAACCCCACCTCGTCCTGGCTGCGAACTTGCACCGGTGCTTGATCGATCCCACTGGCAATCGCCTGGGCTCGGTCGGTAAGTTGAGCAAGTGGGTTGATGATTCGGCCGACGATCGCATAGGTCAGCCCCGTCGCAATCGCACCGAATAAGAGGGCGAGCAACCACAACGAGCGACGCACCGTGGCCACGCGTTCGTTGATCGTATCAAGCTCAACCGCCACGCGTACAAACGCTGATCTCCCCTCGGGCGATTGAATTTGCAGAGCGAGATAATACATGTCGATCTGAAGCGTCGGACTCTCGCGGGTCGCCACCCCCTTGCCAACTTCGCTGGCCGCCAGCAGTTCAGGACGGTTCGCGTGGCTAAGCATCGATTTCGGATTTCGCTCGGAATCGGCTAACACTTCACCTTCCGCATCGATGATCGTCAGTCGCATCTGAGTCTCGGATGCCAATTGCGAAATCAATGCTTGCAATTCATTTTGGGCCTGATTTTCAGCCCCAACATTGGCCTCTTGGTCGAGCACGCCGGCAACTAAATCGGTCACATGGCTACGCAACACCACCGCCGTGTCAAACAAACGCTGTTCGACTTGTCGATTGATTTCAACCCGCTGCGACGAGGTCACGATGAACAGAAACCCAACGGCTAGCGTTAAGTTCAATCCGACCGAAATCAGAAACAGTTTCCAAAACAGACGAGATGACCGCACGGCACGCCCCGAAGAGTTTTTCCAAGAATTTTCAAGAGCGGCGCCGGACCCGAGTGGGAAATGGACCCGAGTGGGAAAAACGTCGCTCAACGCACAGCGATCATCCCCCAATCGCTTCGCAGATCACGACCTGCACTGACCGCTTTGTCGTAAAACAAAACGCCCCACGTTCCCATAACGGAATTTAGATAACAAGGGGGAGCGAGGGTGGCAGACATTCTGTCGCTACATTTTCATCCAATCATCACGTTTGCACACGATTTCTTCATCTTCGGTTGCATTCACGCCCGCACGAACCCCCCAGCGTCAGGCGTCCATCTGCTGAAACGATTCGCGGACATTCGACCTCGATCGACAAAGAATCCGCCGATTCTCGTTTGACGCGAGCAGGGTAAATCTGCGATTCATTGGGAGATTGATTCCTCGAATCGGCTCGCGTTGACGCTGTGAATTGCCATCCTTGACTCGCGTCTCGCCTGATCCGGCAGCGTCCTGTTTTTTTTGGAGAACGAAATGTCGCTCCTGTTAACGATCCTTCGCGCGGCGCATTGCCGCAGCACGCATCACTATTTCGCTCTTGATGCGATCTCGATGCTCGAAACCCCATCGGGCGTCCAGCTCGGGAACATTTTGCTGCAACATTACAGCGACTACCTCCGCGGTGCCAAGGATCCAGACACCAAGTTTCGCGACTTCAAAAACCACGTGCTGCATGTCGGCGACAACAATTGGGGTGGCGCTCCGCGTGCCTGCGAAAAATGGCTCGCCACCGCCACCGATCAGCTGGAACATCAACAATTCAAACAGGCCGCCTACAGTTTGGGGGTGCTCAGCCATTACTTTACCGATCCCATCATGCCACTGCATACCGGTTCGAGCGAACAGGAAGGGGTCGTTCATCGACCGATGGAATGGAGCGTTTGCAAGTCGTATGAGGAAATCTATAGCCAAATCCGCGATGGCAAGGTGCGTGTCCGTTTTCAACTCGCCCGCAGCGACGGCTGGATTTCCGAAGCGGTAATGACGGCAGCTCAGCAATCGCACCAGCACTATCACCGAATCATTGAGATCTATGATCTCAAACGCGGAGTGAAGCGTCCCGCGGACGGTCTGAACGCCGAGTCCCGCGAAATCTTGGTCGGCATGTTTGGGATCGCGATCACCGGCTGGGCTCGCATCCTTGAACGTGTCGCGCAGTCCTGCCAAAGCCCGCTGCCTCAGGTCTCGTTGAACTTGGCCACGGTCGTCTCGGCGATCCAGATTCCCTCGCAGTGGGTCGTGCGAAAGATTGCCTCGGCGCAGGAACAACAAGCGGTCCGTGCCCTGTTTGCCGAATTCGAACGCACCGGGACGGTTAAAGCAAACTTGCCCGAAGAAGTCCGTTCGGTCCGCGCCGAACGACCTCTGCCAAACGCGACGACGGTGTCGGGGGCGAGCGTGACGGAACCGGTCACCGACAATCCGGCCGCGGGAACTCCATCAACGTTGCCAAGCGTGGACGATTCGTCGAACGCGGCTTCGTCGCGACAACGAGCGTCCGTCTCGTCTTCGCCAAGCACGGTATCGCCGAGCACGTCATCGTACTCCCAAGACTCATCGTACTCCCAAGACCTCGTCGATGCGCCGTCGATTGGTCCCAAGACCGCGAAACGATTCGCCGCCATCGGCATCACGACCATCGGCCAATTTTTAGCGAGTGATGCCAAGCAGATGGCAGCCCAATTGGACACTCGCTGGATCACGGCGGAATTGATCGAAGATTGGCAGGCGCAAGCGACGTTGGTGACCCACATCGCATCGCTGTGCGGTTACAAGTCACAACTGCTGGTCGCGGTGGGCTGCCGTACGCCCGCCGAGTTGGCCGAACGTGTGGCGGATGAACTGAGCGATGAAATCGACCGCTACTGTGACACCAAAGCAGGCCAACGGATCCTCCGTAGCAGCACTCCTCCGGACCAAGCCAATGTAGCTCGCTGGATCGCCGAAGCTCGAGTGTACCGAAAAAATCGAGCGGCCTAAGTTCAATCGATCGGCAACAAAAACGCGATCGGCAACAAGAACGAAAAGGTTGCGATAGAGACGCGGAAGTTCTTAACGGCAAAAAGACAAAAGTCTTGACGACTTCCGCTACGACGTCCAACGGAGATTATGGTCCTGGGCTCGCTGCACCCCTAAACGCTGTAAACGGGGCAATGCCTACAACGTCTAAAAAGTGCAGCGAGCCCAAAATCAAATTCGCCGCAGAGCTCATTATACCGTTCCCTCATTTTTCGTATGACAGAAGCATACATCGGAAATTCGGATAACCGCAGGCTGATAAACTCGTCCTTTTACCTATTCCTCCAAACTTAACTTCGCTGGGTCGGCGAAGTACCCTAAAACTCATTTACAAAATCCGAAAACCACCCGATTTCAAACATTTTTGCTTCACAACTCCCAGGAACGCAAAATAGGCAATCTGCGAACCAAAGGCAAAATGCAATGATGATCTAGTGTTCAGTAACGACAATCCGCTATGAAATCCGAACAATCCTAACGACCCACCCTGTCGGGCAAGTGACTAGCAGTGAGCGGATGAATGCTAGCAAGATTTAATTCACATGGATGATTTACGCATGAGTACCAAACCCACTCGATTGACTTGGAAGAACGCGGTCCTAGCGGGACTCACCTGCAGCACCAGCGTTTTGGGGGTTGGATGTGCTTCGACGAAGACCTCCAATACGGCGCGAACCGGCACGGAACAGATTCTGATTTCGGCCGCGATTGACCGCGCGTTCTCCAACGTACAGTTCAACGAGCTGGCGGGTTACAAAGTCTTCATCGACGAAAAGTACCTTGATTCCGTCGACAAGGCTTACCTCATGGGCACGCTTCGTCACAAAATCTTTGAATCAGGCGGACATTTGGTGACCACACTCGATCAAGCGGACGTCGTGCTTGAACCACGCAGTGGCGGTGTGGGAACCGATACACAAGAGAGCTACGTGGGGATCCCAGCGCTCGGCATGCCAGGATTGCCGATCGAGCTTCCTGAAATCAAGCTTGCTTCGCGGAACACTCAAATGGGAACCGCCAAAATCGGGCTGGTTTGTTATGACGCGAAAACGGGTGTCGCGTTAGGTGCGGGCGGAGAATCGACCGCGTTGACCCACAACAATGACACTTATGTGCTTGGCGTTGGACCGTTTCGCAGCGGTTCGGTCATCGACCAGCGTCAAAAGGCGGTCGGTTACAACGGTGTCGGTGGCAGCATCATGAGTTCGGGCAAGGTTGCCAAAGCGGCCCCGATCAAAATCATGGACCGCAAAGATGCGGTGATGGGTTCGCCGTCGACGCCCGCTGAGCAAATTGCCGAAACGCCCTCCGTCCCCGATTACTTCAATCGCTAACGCGGTAATCGCGCTCCCCTGGCTCGCCATGCGAGACGCAGGCGATGTGAAATCCGCGTTCAAAGGGACACAATCGAAGCGGCAACGCGGCATGTAAAATCCCTATGGGTTTGTTAAGATGCTGGCTCACACCAGCGAACCATTTTCGGTTTGGTGGTGTGACGTTTTGCATCATCAAACAACCAACATCATTGGGATTGGCATCGTGTCAAATTTAGCAGGAAAAGTCGTTGCGATTACAGGCGGCGGAACGGGGATTGGCGCTGGTATCGCACGGGAATTGGCCATGGCTGGCTGTAAAGTCGTCGTGGGCGGACGTCGTACCGAACCACTTGAAACGCTGGCCCAAACGATTCAAAGCGAGCATCCCGTTCGGACTCACGCCATCGACGTCGCGGATCCCAACAGCATCACCGCGTTCTTTGCCTTTGTCCGTGACCAAGTGGGCGAGGTCGACATCCTGGTCAACAGTGCTGGGATCAATATCCAAAACCGCACTATGGCTGCCATGGTCCCCGAAGACTGGGATCGTGTCATGCAAATTAATGCCTCCGGAGCCTACCGCTGCATCCTCGAAGTGCTTCCGAAAATGCGTGAGCGTCGTGACGGCGTTGTGATCAACATCTCGTCGATCGCTGGCAAACGAGCGATCTCGCTCGGCGGTGTGGTTTACTGTGCCAGCAAGTTTGCAATGACCGCCCTTGGCACTGCCATTTCAAACGAAGTACGCAACGAAGGCGTGCGAGTGACGAACGTCTACCCTGGCGAAGTGAACACGCCGATTTTGGACAACCGGCCCGTCGCGGTCACGAGGGAGCACAAAGACGCCATCCTGCAACCCGAAGACATCGCGGCGCTGATCGGCACGATTTGCCAATTGCCACCGCGAGCCCATGTACCGGAAATCGTGATCAAGCCAACCATCCAAGAATGGGTTTAGTAGACGTATTGCATTCCAAAGTGGATGCCATGCACGTAAAACGTCTTGTAGTCCATCTTGGAACTCGGTCGTAGCGGGTCGGAAACCGGATCCGCTAGGTTGGACGCTAATTGGTCATCGATCAGCCCTGACACTTGCAACGCTTCGGTCATCGCGATGATGTGATACCCCACCGTCACGTCAAACCGTGGGAAGTAACGCCATCCCAGCGACAAATCGATCTCGGGAACCCACGCGAATGTATCGTCGACTCGATTCCCCGCATTGGTGCTGCGAACCAGCAGACCATTCGGATCAGTGAACGTCGGGCCATTGCTGGTTTGGGTTTGCCCTGACAAAGTCGCTTCGCGTCGCAGATTTCCCGCGGCAACTTTGAACAAACTGTTGAACGACCAACATCCTTCGCGGTAGCGTGTCGCAATTCCAATCTGTCCGCCGTGGAAATCGTTTTGTGCATCAAACGAATCACGGATGGCGAAGACCGAGCCAAGCGGAGCGGGATTGTCCTCACCGGCGGTCGAGGTGCTCGAGGTGACCAGATCTTCGCTCAGATGCATATACTGGTATCCGTACAAAAGATCGACGGTGCCGCCATAGCGTGAATAAGCGTGTTGCCGAATCGAAAGGTCGGCTCCGTACACGCTGCTCGAGGCATGTACGTTTGCGAATCCTGAATTGGTGAATCCGGGCGTCGCAACCACTTGCGTGTCTTGGCTCGGCGTTTGCCCCGTGGTGACATTGAAAAAGGGGCGTGTGATGACAGGGGTCGTCGATTGATCGGCACTGAAGTTATAGGTCTCCTCGCCCGTTCCCCAACCGCGAACCACCATGCTTCGCGAATGATGATCGTCAAGCCAGGTGCCCACCGTCAATCGACCTCCGGCAGTAAGCTCGTTCAGCACTTCGCCACCGCCCGCTATGACGCGAGTCGAGGCTTGCCCGAGTCGGCCGGGGTTGGTGGCCGTCGCGGGAGCGGTGGTGAACAGCGGCGGCAGATAATCGCCGCTGCGGAACATCAATAACAATTCAAAATTGGCAAACCAACGATCGCGACGAAACACCAAGCTGGCGTTGGCCCAGTTTCCAGGGCCGCAGTGGTTGCAACCAATCGAGTCGCATCCATAGCCGTCACAGCCGTACGAATCACAGCTCTCGACACCGCAGCCGACGTCGCCGTATCCGCCTTCGTAATACTGGCCCTCTTCGTAAAACTCTTCGCCCTCGGAGGACCAAGTTTCGATCGGCGCGGGCCATGCGTCGCTTTCCACAATAATCTCTTGTTCGCCGCTGCCGTGCGGAGTCGGGTCCATCAGCACGACATTATTGTGGCTGACTTGCTGCAGTTTCGCCCGGCGTGATAGCAATTGAGGTTCCGTCGCTGGCGAACCTTCCTGGACATCACTTTCCTGAGCATCACGGTCGCCCGATTCCATCACGTTGCCATGGATGTCTTCGACCGGCACTGGAATCAGTCGCGAATTCGACTGGGTCGCCGACTTCGTGACCGTCGGCGGCTGATAGACGCCGCGATCCGGCTTTTTCGTACGAATCTGAGCGTGCACCGCAGGAGTTCCAAAGAGCACGCTAGCAATTGTCACCACCCCAAAGACAACTTGGTAGGGGGAACGGCTGATCGTACGCGGCAATTTCATTGCTTATCTTCCGACACATTGAACGAATCATCATCAGTTCGCTGAGTGCACAGCGACCCTAGTGAATGTTTCGACAATTCCAATCATGTCGGTTGAGCAATTCTGGAAAGCTTTGACGGTTATTCCGATTGCAAGGCCGGAACCCCCGTAGCATAGGCTTCCAGCCTGTCATCGGTCACCACTCCCCCTCTCGTTCCCACTGGCCGGACCGAAAGTCTTGACGACTTTCGCTACGGGAGGGCCGGGCCGAAAGTCTTGACGACTTCCGCTACGGGAGGGCCGGGCCGAAAGTCTTCGCGATTTTCGCTACGGGTGGCGTAGGACGGATTACTCGGGAAAGCGAGTTTGCAGGATCGGTGGGAAATCGCCCGTCAAACCTTCGACCATGAATGCGACCAAGTCGGCCTTTTCCTGTTCGGTCAACTTCAGCGGTTTGACCTTGTCGCTTAGCCATGGGTTGGGATGTCCGCCGCGGTCGTACCACTCGACAACTTCCTCGAGCGTTTTTTGGCTGCCGTCGTGCATGTACGGTGGTGACGCGGCAACATTTCGCATTGTGGGTGTCTTGAACGCGCCCCGGTCCTTCTCGTCCTTGCTGACTTCGAAACGACCGAGGTCCGGCTTCTCGGCGGCCATCCCGACACCAAGATTGTGGTACTGTTCATCGGTAAAGTTGCCACCGGCGTGACATGCTGTGCAGTTGGCTTTCCCAAACGTCAACTTCATGCCCCGTTTGGCCGACTCACTCATCGGATGCTCGGCTACCGCTTTCTTCAGCGCGTCGTACTGTTTTTTCAGCTCAGGTTCTTCGTCGAGATACTCTAAATCATCGGCGAACGTTTCCTCGAAACGGACAAGCGGAGCATAGTAGTCGTAGGGAGCGGGTCCGGTCACGATGGCACGTTCAAACGACGCGATTGCTTTGCCGACGTTGTCGATGTTCAATCCATCCTCGAAAATTGCATCAAACTGCAACTTGTAACCGGCGATGCCTGACAAGCATTCGACGCATCCCGAGTGCGTATTGCCCATCTCGATCGGGTTCGCGATCGGTCCCACCGCTTGCTCTTCGAGCGTTGCGGCGCGTCCGTCCCAAAACTGAGCCTTGCTGACAATTCGGTTGTACGAGACGGGTGAGTTTCGCCCCCCCTCTTGTTGGCGAACGCCCACACCAAACTGTGTGTTCGCCGCGTAACCTTGGTCGGGATCATGACAGGATGCACACGACACGGTGCTGTCGGATGACAAGCGAGGATCGAAATACAATTGACGTCCCAGTTCGATCTTGGCCCGGGTCATCGGATTGTCTTCGGGAATGAACACATTCGCACTGGCAGCATCGAGTCCAAGCGGCAGCTTGATTTTCAATTCCGCATGATTCTCGGGTTTGGCAAGCCAAAGCTTCAGCTCCGCCTCGGTCAAATCGCCTTCGCCGGGGATTCCCGTCAACAACGTCCCCGTCCCCAATGTGACCTCGTTGGATGGGGTTGCCGCAGGGGCGGGTTGTTCCGCCCAGCTGGTCGCGCCGAGCAATCCGAGGCTCAAAAAACAAAGGCTCGACGACACCAGGCTAAGCCGGGACACCCGAGTCAGCGGGGAACGAAAATTTCTTTGGCAGATAGAATGTCGCATCAGCGGCGTCTCTCGATTTTTCGGAGGGGATCTAGGTAGGTTGTCCTAGTATAACTACCTTTTCCAGGCACTTCACCATGGTAGCCGCGACAATGCGGGCGAGCAATTTTGCGATCACCGGGAGTCCGCTGCGAAACTCGAACTCATTTTGTTGTCTTGCGACGCACCCACTGCGTGACCGGTCGGGTACAATTGCGTCGGAAGGCAAAACGGATCGTCATCACCCGGTCAAATTGTCCGGAGAATCAGATTTTTCGATCCCAACCACTCATCCATCCCCCCTCGTTTCGAAACCGAACTCTTCTTCTCGCAAAAAACATCGCCCCGCATCCCAACGCAACTTCGAACGAACAAGCACCCACAAAACAGGCTCCGGAAACGAGGGCCCGCCCCCTGTCAAAAACATTGCAGCAGAACGGTCTTGAGCCAAACGCTTGACGGGGGATCGCAATCGTAAAAACGTCAGTGTCGCTTCACTCTTTATCCCATCACTCCGACCCTAATCACTTGCACGAAACCGCTTCTGAAATGTCATCGCCACCGCTTTCCCAACCGACCATCAACGCTGCGGAACTGCTCACGAAAATCAACCATGTGCGGACATCGCTGCAAGAGGTGATTCGTGGCAAGGCGAATGTCATTGACGCTGTCTTGATCGCGATGTTGGCTGAGGGCTCGGTGTTGCTCGAAGACGTGCCCGGAGTCGGTAAAACCACGCTCGCCAAATCGTTGGCGAGATTGATTGACCTCGAGTTCCAACGCATCCAGTGCACGCCCGACCTGCTGCCCGCGGACATCATCGGCAGCAGTGTTTTCCGGCCGTCGTCGGGGACATTCGAATTTCGCGCCGGACCGGTTTTCAGCAACCTGTTGATCGCCGATGAAATCAACCGCGCCTCACCTCGCACGCAAAGTGCGCTGCTCGAAGCGATGGCGGAGTCCCAGGTCACGGTCGATGGCAAGCGGTATGTACTGAAGCGTCCCTTCATTGTCATCGCCACTCAAAACCCGTCCGGCTTCGAAGGCACATTCCCGCTGCCGGAATCGCAACTCGACCGCTTCCTGATGCGGTTGTCGATGGATTATCCCGATACCAACAGCGAAATTGAATTGCTGCTGGAACAAGCGGCATCGGACCCAGCGTCCGCATTGACACCTGTCATGACTGGCGACGAATTGACGGCACTGCAATCATTTGTCCGCAAAGTAAAAGTCGATCGCAAAGCAGTCGCGTATATCGTCGAGATTGCCGCCGCGACACGTACCGACACCCGACTGCGAGTCGGGGTCAGCCCGCGAGGATCGAAAATGTTGATGCGAGCGGCGCAAGCGAAAGCGGTTTTGTTGGGCCGTGACTACGTGCTGCCCGACGATGTGCAAAGCTTGGCACCGAGCATCCTTTCGCATCGCGTTTCGCCGCGTAATGCCATCGCAACCTCCGAAGAAACCACACTGATCATCGTTGATTTGCTAAAGTCCATCGAAGTACCAGTCTGAATCGCGTTCCCTTTCCGATCTTCTTCCCCCGAAAGCTAAATTTCTGCGATGCCGGATCTCTTGTTACCGACACATCCGGCGGGGACGCGACCGTGGTGGCGACGAATATTGCATGGTTTAGCCACCGTGTTGATGTTTCCGCTACGCACGGCGATTGCGATTCGGCGCTCCGCGACTCCCGCATCGATATCGATGCTGTTGATCGGCATCATCTCGCTGAACATCTTGTGGGGCTACCCCTGGGTCGGCATGTTCGCCGCCTGTGTTGCCACGCTTGGCGTCAGCTTGCTGGTGAACCAATTGATGCAGCCTCGTTTGCACGTCGATTTTTCGCTGCCACGCTGTGTCGAAGCGGGCCAGATTTTCAACCTGCGAATCCATTTAAAGAACCAACGTCATTTGCCTGCCTTGCAGTTGACGGCGGGATTGGATGCATCGCGTCGCAAAGATTTGTTCCGCCGCTTTCGCAAACGATCGGCGAACCAACAAAGCGATGCTGCCCGGGCTTACGAAGTACTGTCCGATGCCGTCTCGATCGGAATGATCTCGCCTCGCGAGACGGCATCCACCGACGTCGCGCTTCGCTTCCGTCATCGTGGCGTGCATCTGTTGCCGGACGTGTGCGTGAAATCAACGTTTCCGTTTTGCTTGTTCGAGTTCAGCAAACGGATCCCCAGCCAAACGACGATTCCGATCACACCTCGATTGGTGGGCCAGACCGACGAAGCAGCCTCCAGCGGTAAGTTGTCGGATATGTCGGGCTGGATTCGCAAGATCGCGGCCGCCGAGGCCTACGATTATTCGGGTAGCCGCGAATACGAAACCGGCATGTCGGTGCGACGCTGGGATTTTGCCTCATGGGCTCGGCTCGGTAAACCGATCGTCCAAGAATTCCAGACACCCGGCGTACGCATGGCATTTATCTTGGTCGACACCGCCGTCGCCCCGGATCCCCTCAGCCACGCTTCGCCAAGCAAAACATCGCCACCCCGCGACTCGAAGTCCGGCGGTGCGACCGTCGACCGCGAAGAGACGATCGAGCGTGTGCTGTCGCTAGCCGCCACCTGTCTGACCGAACTTTGGCAGCGTAACGTCGGCGTCCAGCTGATGATCACCAGCGAGTCACAAGATCCGCTGGACGACTCGCATCTCTCTCGCAAATCCGCGAGCGACCTCGAAACGATGCTGATCCGACTCGCGATGGCGCATCGCACCAGCACCCAGCAGGCCGACGAGGCTTTGGCGGCCTACATCGAATCGATGCCCCAGTCGCCGTCAATGCTGATCACTTCGCGAGACGATTTTCCCGCCAACGTCAGCAACGCCGCCTGTAAATTCATGCGTGTCCAATAATCGACAGCGTCTTCCATCGCGACGCGGCGTCATTTTGTAGCGGTGCGGCGCAAGCCGCCCGGTCTGTTTCGAACGCGTTACTCGCGGTAACCGGACGGCTCGCGTCGCGGGCGCTATCAAAAGAGTTGGCATTGGGGCCGTCGACGCGGCAAGATTCGCTACACGCCAAGATCGCGGAGCGGTCAGCGACATTGGTTACTCGACCGCATGGCCAGCGTACAGCGGCATGTGGCGGTAGTAAACTTCCAAACAAAACAGCGACAAACAAGTCGAATACAAGCGGCCGTGATCCCCCCAGCGGTCGCCTTGCGGATCCCAACTGCCACGTTCGCGTCCGCGAGTCTCTTGTTTGGCGGGCAATTGCACTCGCATTTTCTCGTTCCAACGTTGCCACGGCTCACCGCCGTAGTGATGCAATAACTGAGTCGCATAGTACCAGTAATAGCAGTCGCGATTGTTGTAGTCGAAGGGAGCGACTTCCCACAACGCGTCGATGCCCTGGACCATGGGCGCATGGTTTCGCGGCCAACCAAGGTATTGGCGGCACAACAAACCTTCTGCTGTCATCGGAGGGCTGGGGCGGCTGCGAGGTTGGTAGCCGTACTGGGCTCCGCCACTGGCTTGGGCTAGATCCAAGTAGCCTTCGACGTTGTACAACACGCTGCGGTTGACTTCCAAACCCGCCGATGAACCGCTTTCCAACGCCATCACAAACCATCCTGTGATCGACGTGTCCGAATCCGACTTGGGATAATAACGCCAACCGCCTTGTGCTCCTTGAGCGTCTTGAGCGTACTCGATGGCGGCTTGGGCCTTGTCGCGGAGCCATGAATCTTTGGTCATGCCGTACAATTCACACAGCACGATGGTCGCTTGGGCTTGCGCGTAGGCTTGTTCGTGACCACGAGCGTCTTTGGCCATGAAGCCGCTTCGCGATTGCTGTTTGACCAAATACTTGACCCCCTTGTCCACATGCTCGGCGTACTTGCCCTTGGTATGAGTGTTGCCGTCACCGAGGAACGCCAGCAGAGCCATCGCCGTGGCCGCGGTTCGATTTTCCACCACACCGCCATCGGCATACGGACCTCGTTTACTCCATCCACCATCAGTGCCCTGATTGCGGCTGAGCCATTCCAATCCCATTTCGACGGCATGCTGTGTCTCTTTGGTACCGCCATAGAGCGCCAACAGCGTCGACTTCATTGCTCCGGAACGTCCGTTGAACATCGGACGAGCGATCTCGATCTCGGGTCCGAACCCGATGTCCGCCATCGCCACTTCCGAGACCACCGAGTCGTTGGCGTCTTCAAAGATTGACGGGATATCGACCATCACTTCTTGATCGGTCTCGATGTCGGATGCATCCACCAGCACTTCACTGGGGTCGACGACAAATTCGGTAAAGTTGACTTCTTCTTTTGTTTCGCTCTGGCCGATTTCCAGCAGCACGCGACTGATCGCATCGCCCGCTGGGGTTGAGATCAGCGCCAGCGCTAACAACAACACCAAGTGGATGACGGTGCTGATCAACCAAGGCGGAGCCCCTTTGACGATTTTTTCTTCGGTGGACGGACCATCTTGCTCGTTGGCGTTAGCCTGCTCGGTCCCAGGCTGCTCGGTGCCGGCAGACGCCGCGTCGGGCTTCGCTTTTCTTTTGATGAACTTGGGCAGCTCGTCTCGCCAGCGAAGCGATTTTGCCGAACCAATCCCGCTGGCGACGACGGCGGCAGGCTGAGTTGCCGAGTGGGGGCGGAGCGTGTTTTCGTTTTGTGCCGATGCCGATCGCAATGGAGGCAGCGTCGCGCGGGGCGGCGGCGGAGGCGGAATCGGGGGGCTCGCAGGTGGGCCCGAACTAGGTGGGCCCGAACTAGGTGGAACTGGGCTGGGCGGAACTGCGGCAGGTGAAGGCGGAGCTGTTTTGGCCGGATCGCCATTCGTCTTTTCAGTAGCCCGGTTTATTTGGGGAGTTCGATTTTGGGGAGCGGGGTGAGTTGGATTCGCGGCTGGCTGCAATGGCGGAGGGGGCACGGAACCCGACTTGTGTGAGGTTCCCCCCAGAGGTGCGGGAGCCACATCGGGGTGGATCAAATCGGATTGGGAATCCACTTGCGACATCAAAAACCGAACAGCGAGAGAAAAGTTTGCATGACGAACAGGCTTCTACATAGAATAGGGTGTGAGTTAAAAAAATGCGAACGACGGAACCGGGAAACGGATACGAATTGCGTCGCTAGGGGGAAATCATCGTTACAAGTGACCTGACTGATAACGATTTTTCCGGTTGCGGCGGATCGAGAGAGGCATTGGCGGAGGGCAAGTCAAGAAATGTTAAAATTGGGATGTGCAGCCTGTTGACACTTTGCCGAGGATTCCCATATAGTCTGCACATCGATGGGAGACGCAAGTCGCTCACTCGAAAACTTCACCGCGGGATGGAGCAGCCCGGTAGCTCGCGAGGCTCATAACCTCGAGGTCGTCGGTTCGAATCCGGCTCCCGCAACTTCTCTGAAAGGTTGGAACACTTTCCGACCCAACGGTAAACGAAAAGCCGACGTGGCTCTCACGTCGGCTTTTTTCGTTTTATCCCGTTATCCCGCAACCACTTGCGTTAACGATCGTCGCGGCGGTTTCTCTATCGTCTCAGACATCCGAGAACACACTGGCCGGCGGCCGCGGCCGGATTTCGGTCTCTGGGCCAGAATTCTTACGTTCTCCGTTTCTTAGCCGGTTTGGGTTAGGAGCCGTCGCGACCTCCCTTTCGATCCAGTTGAGAACATCGTTTGACTCTGTAAATCGCGATGTTTCCTCTCACCAAGTTCGTAGCGACCCACCGAAACGGAGCCCAAACACCCTCAGCCGGGTCATGTGATTTAGAGACGCTGAGAATCGCTGGGAGAAGCGAACATCATCGCGATTTCACTGCCGCCCACCAAACCCAAGCGATTAGTACGCCCTGCAACGGCAGCCGTGCAACCAGTGCCAAAACCGGAATCGCCGGGAACTGGTCCGCGTTCATCAGCATGTCAACGTTCGCTGGGAATACGGCAACAAGCAGAGCGATCAATCCCCACCCCGCCGCTCGACGCAGTCGTGGCACCGCCAAGCCAACGCCACCAAGCACCTCAAAGAACCCGGAGACATAAACCAGAGCCAACGGCCAAGGCAGATACTCAGGCATGATCTTCAAGTACACGCCCGGCGACACGAAGTGATTGACGCCGGCCGCGATGAAAAGCAGGGAAAGTAGGCCAATTGAAAGTGCGTGACCCACGTTCGTCATTCTTGCTTCTCGATACACAGTTCGATGCCCCAGCCTTTAAAACGCAGGCCGAAGCCGCGGGAAACGCTGAACCCGGCCAATGCCAGGATAGCGAGGATAGCTAACACGGTTAGCAAAACTGTTGGGTCCATTGTTACGCACTCCTTTGGCGGTCGTTAGCTGATTCCACTTTCTGATCCTGAAACAATCCGTTTCGTATTCGATCCAAGCCCGATTTCAGCGTGCGACTGATCGCTTGCTGTGAAACGCCGAATTCAATCGCAAGTTCGTCCTGCGTTTTCCGATCGACGAAGCGTCCGACGATGATGGGTCGTTGTGTGGCCGTACAGTATTGCTCTGACAGAATTTGGACACTTTCAATCGAGGCGTCGACCAACTCCCTCGGTAAATGCATGTCGATCAATTCCCTAGGATCATCGCACCCGAGATCATCTTCGATTTCTGGCGTCATCGCTTCACTTTTGCGCCGGGACTTTCGTTCGGTATCCTGCGAACGGAGAAGCTCCAGCCAAAACGGATATAGCCCGATGAACGCCTTCCAACGTGTTTCAAGCTCGTTCGTCTGGTCTGCGTCGCCACGATAACCGGCGACACCGATCACCAACGATGCGTGTTCGTCATCAAGCCCGAATAGAAAGCCAGTTCCAATTTGATCTACCGCCGGGATGCGACCGTTGAACCAAGGCGACCTTCGATACATGAAGTGAAACAGCCGGCGTTCAGCTCGCGAAAGTTCAGGGCGAATCTCGACATATCGTTCGATGAGAGCGAGTTCGAGCAAGATATGAAGAATCCATTCAGCTTCTCTAGCGAGCAAGCGAATGCACTCATTTCGGTTGACCATGTTCTCGCAAAACCACTCCAACGCTTCCCACAGATCATCCGGGTCTTTGCTCTCAACCGCCTCAATCATCAGCTTTTGCGCTTGTTCGCCCATCGAATCGGGATTATCAGATTCGACGTCAATAATGCGTTGCACTACTTCCGCGGCGGAATCAACATCTAGAAATCGGTGAAGCTGATCATCGGAGATCTCGACCGGATCGTCACTTTGCGAGTTTTCTGATGCCGACAGTTCGGTGACATCGGCAAGGATTTGGCTTGCCGGGCGGAGTAGGTGTTCAAACGGCAGAGTGCGGTCGGTCTCGATCCGCAGCGCCGTCTTCATTAGCATCTGCTCAATCTCGTCCCACGCATCGTAAAGCTCCGGACAGACCTCAAAGACATCGTCCGCATCCAAAATCTCCTTCGCTTTCTTCTTCTTTTTCTTTGGAGCCTTTGGATCTCGCAGCCAGCTATGAGCTTCCGCCCTAACCGTGTCTGTGGCAGATTTTTCTAACTCAGCCCTTACCCCAACCATCTCGTCCAAGAGATTGTCGCGAAATGCCACATACCGAGTCTCATCAAACGGCATGACGATTTCTGGAGTTTGGTAGCGAGCTTCTTCAAAACTGTTCTGATCAAACCGATGGTCGTCGGTAACAAATCGCTTCAGTCGTTCTGACTGGGGAAGGTGACGCGAATTGGTCATTCGCATCATTTCTCGGAAGTCAGGAGAATGATTGAACGATTTCGCATCGAATCGTCTTTCATTCACCGGGTCGATCTTGTCGCACGCCCCAACGTACGAAAGCATTTGGATGCAGAAATCGAAGAACTTCTGATTTTCCGGTGTGCCATGATCGGCGTGCCAGCGAGCGATTTCGATCGCCTCTTGGATAAGGTTTTCCAGATCAGTGACGATCAGCAGCCGAAGAGATTCCCGGCGTGACTGACCATCGTCGTCCGTAATGGTGGGTTCGAGCTCAATGGCGTCGAACCCGAGTTCTCGAAAGCGTTCCGGTAGCCGGATCATGATCCATTCCTCAAGCGTGAAAAGTAGGTGCCTCTATAGGGAATGGAACTGGTGAACAACTTTCACAACGTCCAATCTGAAACTTTTTTTTGAAATCTTGCATTACTCATCTTTGCCAAATACGGCATCCCAGCCTTCGCGATATCGCTCTCGCGCAGACTTCGCAGTCTTACGAGGCCTGAAAAGATTGAGCAGCTCATCAATATCCGCGATCGTATCAACTTGTAGCCGTTCAAGCTGGATATCCATCTTCGGTATGTGGCTGACCTCGTCGAGCTTCACCTCGATCTGTTTTATAATGGCAGGGTGCTCGCCGAACTGCCTCGCCTCGTCAATTAGGTTCAGAAGACCGCTAACGCGATCACCTGCCGCCTCAATTTCCGATCGCGAAACAACCGCGTTGATCGCTCGTATTTCCTCTACTGTGGCCTCTATTAGTGGTTGTAGCGGAAATCGCGCGGGCTGGGACCGTAGGTCGGGCTCGACCACATTTCCCCATCCGTCAAAGTCACGGAGCAACTGATCTCTGTCAAGAAAGAAGTCAAGTTGCGCGATCTTTGTCGTCGCGTCAGTTTGCTGCTGTGACGCATTGGCAGCGATGTGACCAAGGGGCATCCCGCAATGCTGCGTGAAATTCCGAAGTCTGTACACGAATCGGTACGCAAAAGATGAATCGAACGATTTTGAAGCCGCTCCCTTAAACGCAGCAACTTGTTCGGAATCTTTTCCGAACTGTCTTTTCAACCGCGTCTCGGTGTGGTCGAGATACGTTCGCATAGCCCCCAGGAAGTTCAAAGTTGCAGCGTTGACATGGATCATCATGGCATGAACCATCGCCGCGTTAAGATTGGGATGCTCTGCATGGTCGGACGAAAGATCGTCGAGCGTCGTTCCGAACGCTTCAAAGTTGAATTCAACCACTTTCAATAACTGCAGGCTCGTGAAGTAATCGAAAACCGCTTTGTTACCGATGTCGTAGTCATTGAGTTCCGATGCCGAGAGAACGCGACCGACAGCTATCTGAGGATTGACGCCGCCGAGTTCAAAGTCGGCGGTAGCTGCCAGCCGCGTTTTGTCACATGACCATGGAAGTCCCAGAACGCGAACTCGATCTTGAATAAATTCGTTAATGTCTTGCATGGTGTAGCCGGTTAATCCTTCGATCTAGGTTCAGTTGTTGATTCGTTGTCAACTTGATTGCGTTGCAATGGAAAATTAAGAGGAACGACCCGGCTCATTTCTCACACAGACAGTCGATGCTCTATATCTTGCCGGAGTGCGCCCTGTTTGGTAAACATGTGCATTCGATTTGATCGCATGATTTTGGCAACTTGGACTGTTGGGGTGCTTGGCGGATGGATGGAAGCTCGTTTGCGGATATTGAGAAACTGGAGGCGGACCTTTGGTCGGCGGCGGATAATCTGCGGGCCAACTCGAAGCTGACTTCGAGCGACTACTTCATGCCTGTGCTGGGCATCATCTTTCTGCGTCATGCCGAAAATCGGTTCGATGTGGCGACTCGGCAAATCGAAGAGGACAAGGCCGCTGGTCGGATGCCGAAGCGGAAGGTCATCGACCAGGATTACGTTCGCCGAAGGGCGCTGCCGTTGCCGGACGAAGCACGTTTCGACTGGATCATGCGGATGGCGACCAGCGGTGAAAAGCCGTTGCCGGCGCTCGTGACCGATGCGATGCGGGCGATCGAGGAGAAATTTGATCCGCTCAAGGGCGTGCTGCCCAAGGATTACGGCATCTTTGAACCCCAGGTGCTCGAAGACCTGATGCGGCTGTTCAATAGCGAACAAATCCGCCAAGCCACCGGCGACGTGTTTGGTCGTATCTACGAATACTTCCTTGCTCGCTTTTCAATCCAGAAAGCCCACGATAACGGCGAGTTCTTTACGCCTTCTTCACTGGTGCAAATGCTGGTCAATGTCATCGAACCTGATCACGGCAAAGTCTTTGACCCGGCATGTGGTTCGGGTGGGATGTTCGTCCAGTCAAGCCACTTCATCGAACACGAAGGGGGCGACACAGCGAAGAAGGCGGTTTTCTACGGCCAAGAGAAGAACCCAGACACGATCCGAATCGCCAAGATGAATTTGGCTGTCCACGGGCTGACCGGCGAGATCGGCGAAGCGATCACGTATTACGAAGACCAACACAACTTGGTCGGCAGCGCGGACTTCGTGATGGCTAATCCTCCGTTCAACGTCGACTTGGTCGATGCCGAACGGATCAAGACCGATACCGATCGGTTGCCCTTCGGTCTACCAGGTGTTAACAAGCAGAAGAAGGTTTCCAACGGCAACTATCTTTGGATCTCCTATTTCTGGAGCTATCTGAACGAGAAAGGCCGTGCCGGATTTGTCATGTCGTCGCAGGCTTCCAGCGCCGGGCATGGCGAGAAAGATGTTCGTGAACGAATTGTCCGTACGGGCGATGTCGACGTGATGATGTCGATACGGTCGAACTTCTTTTACACCCGGTCGGTTCCCTGTGAGTTGTGGTTCTTTGATCGCGGCAAGCCAAAGGCTCAGCGTGATTCCGTCTTGATGGTTGACGCTCGCAACGTCTACCGCAAAGTAAATCGCAAGATCAATGATTTCGCACCCGAGCAAATGGCAAATCTGTCGTCGATTGTTTGGTTGTACCGAGGCCAGAAAAAACGGTTCGTCGCGTTGGTCCAGCGATACCTGCACTCGATCAATATCGAAACGCAAGGCTGCGAACCACTGCTGCAAGATTTGGAATCGACACTCGATAGCGTCAACGATAAGAAATCCACGTTCGTAAAAGAACTGAATAAGTCCAAGCTTGTCTCCGACGCAGAGAAGGATCCGATCCTCGCCGCCATCAAGGAGTTGCAAGAAGCCGATGCTGCCTACCGTAAGGATCGCCAATCGCTGTGGAAGGATATGGTCGCGTATGGCAAAGGCAAGAATGAAAAACCACCGGCGACGACCAAGCCCCAGCAGTCGGCGTTGGCGGCTTTCACTCCGCTCGCTGAGCGAACTCGCGGACTTGTTAAGCAAATTGATTTGTTGTGCAAGTTAGCAGGCCGGATCAACCCGTTGATCGCGTCGTTGTTGTCCGATGCCAGCGACGAAGTGAGAGAAGCACTGCCTTATGATCGCCGGGCGGTAAGCCGAGAGTTAAAACAACTGGACGAGGTTCGCAAATCAGCAATCGAGCAGTTGCGGCGTAGCGTCTACTTTCACCGGCAAGCGTCTTGGTTGCTAGAGCGATTTCCAGACGGAAAATTGGTCGACGTTGCTGGGTTAGTGAAGCTGGTCACCCTAGCCGAGATCGAAGCAGCGGATTGGAGTCTGACACCGGGTCGCTACGTCGGCGTCGCGCCAGCGGAAGTCGATGAGGATTTTGACTTTGAACAAACGATGCATGACATCCACGTCGAACTAGCTGATTTAAATTCGGAAGCAGTCGAACTGGCAGCCAAGATTCAAGCGAACTACGAGGAGATGGTCGTTTGAGCTGGACATTGAAAAAGCTCGACCAACTTGGTCATGTTTCTCGCGGACGGTCTCGCCATCGACCTCGTGACGCTGAACACCTCTATGGTGGGCCACATCCGTTCGTGCAGACGGGTGATATCAAGGCTGCCCAACTTTATCTTAGTACTTATTCGCAAAGCTACAGTGAAGCCGGTTTAGCGCAAAGCAAGAAGTGGCCTGTCGGGACGTTGTGCATTACGATCGCCGCGAACATTGCAGAGACAGCAATACTCGACATGGACGCATGTTTCCCAGACAGTGTCATTGGATTTGTCGCCGATGAGCGAGAATCGGATGTGCGGTTCGTTAAGTACAAGCTCGACTTAGTAAAACAAACTTTTAAACGTGTCTCCCAAGGGGCCGCCCAGGACAACTTGAGTCAACAAAAACTGGTTTCAATTCCGCTCTCAGTTCCCTCCGTAACGGAACAGCGTCGGATTGCAGACATTCTGTCCACTTACGACGACTTGATCGAAAACAATCGTCGTCGGATGGAGTTGCTGGAAGCATCGGGCCGGCAACTGTACGAGGAGTGGTTCGTCCGTCTCCGCTTCCCTGGGTACGAACACACAAAAATCTGTAATGGAGTCCCAAACGGTTGGGAACGACGAAATCTCTCGCAAGTCTGCGTTGCGGGAAACGGAATTCAAACGGGGCCGTTTGGTAGTCAGTTACACCAGGCGGACTACACGGAAGAAGGGTTTCCCGTTGTCATGCCCAAAGACATAAGCGGTACGCAAATAAGCACATCGACGATCGCGAGAGTCCCGGAAGAAATCACGGAGCGGCTTTCCAAGCATCGACTCCAGGACGGTGACATCGTTCTTGCACGTCGTGGCGACATCGGCCGAAAGTGCCTGATCACAGAACGAGAGAAAGGTTGGTTATGTGGAACCGGCTGTATGCGTCTTCGCACGGATCGGACAATTATCAGTCCGCGAATGCTCTTTAACATTCTTGGTCGAGACGATGTATCAGGTGAACTTAAGGCACGTGCAGGCGGCTCTATCATGCCAAACCTGAACCTCACAATTCTGTCAAATATTTCGGTTGTTGTCCCACCAGCCAATCTGCAAACGGTATTCGATGCATTGGTAGAACCAACACATAGGCAGATCAGCACCCTTGACGCTCAGAATCAGCAGCTTCGCTTGGCCCGAGACATCCTACTTCCCCGATTGATGAATGGGGATGTGCCGGTATGACTGGTAGCAACGCGTTTCCAGATCCTCCTGAATGGCTCGCAAAGTTGGATCCTGAACACTTTCCAGAGCTTTCGGCCCGCGATTGGCTTCATGGGTTGGGCATTGCGTTTGACATTGAATCGCAGCTTGATGCAATCCAATATCTGCTCCGCCGAAATGCTGAGACTGAGGCCGCCCACTCTGAACAAATCCGACTTGCCGAGGAGAAGGCAAAACGACTCTCCGGAATTTGGAACGATTACGCGACCGATGAGTATGTTTCACTGATGCATGAATCCGTGTATCAGGACGCCGCTCATAGCATGGCGGCAATCGGAATGCTTGCACCGTTCTTCGAGACTGTTTTCTTCCAGTGCTTCTTGGCGATTGGTACGAAGCTGGAATCGAGCGAAAAGGAAATGAGCAACCATTCACGCTGGCAAGATGCTGACAAGACGAAATGGGATTGCCATCTTGTCTTCAAGAACGGGCAGTCGCGTACAGATTTAGTACAGGGGATACTTCAGCTCGCTGATGCAGTTGGGGTTTGCGATCGCTTCCCCGGTGACTTAAAGCCGACGCTCGAAGCACTCTTTGGCTACCGGAACAAGATGTTTCATTGTGGCTTTGAGTGGCCGGTCGACGAACGCTCGAAATTTGCCAATCGGATCGCAAAGGAGAAATGGCCAGCGGAGTGGTTTTCTTCCGCGACCTTCGGCGGTGAACCTTGGGTGTTCTACATGACCAGCGAGTTCATCGAACATTGCCTGTCAACGATCGACTTGGTGTTGATTGCATTTGGAGAATTTGTGCGTGACGAATTGACGGATTCTCGCAGAAGGGATCTCCAATGACGTCATCCTCGAATACGTTTAGCCTTCCATGTTATCGCCAACTGCAGAAAGAGATGGGCGAACTGGATGCCATGGTCGAAATGACCGAACTTGCCGCGAGATACTTCGTCGCTGCCGCTGCCGATGACCGAAGCGTTAAAGACTTCGTCGCGGCGGCATCAAAAACCCACGGCGTGTGCGTCAATGTCTCCGAGCTTGCCTCGTTCCAAACACACCTGTACCGGCATCATATTGTCGTCGTCTACGAATCGGCCGACCGATTTCTCACGAACCTTCGTAGAGAACACCTTGATCTACTATCCCGCGAATATTCCGGGGACGCGAAGGGCATTGATAAATTATCGCTTGCGTTAAAGAACATGAAACGATCGACGCATGAGATGCAAAGGTTCGTCGGGAAAGACTTGATTTCTCGATTTCACTATTACCGAGCGGTTCGGAATTGGGTCCTTCACGAGGATCAATGCGTTGTCGAGAAAGTTGAGGCTGAGTTTGAAAACTTGACTCCATGGTCACCGGAGAACGAAAAGGAATACGAAAAGCTCACCGCACCAAACTCACCAGAAAAACTCTGCTTCGACGATTTCGTTTTGTTCAGTCGAATAGCGAAGACGATCGGAGAGCGTTTATCCCAAGCGTCAATTCCGCAAGGAGATGAGTGGTGTAGTGTTCTAGACGGGCACTCATCGATCTTCAAAAAGCTGGGAGGGAACACGACGCGAATACGAAAAAAGATTTCGGTCAACCTAAAGACCGTTTTTGGATTTGATACAACCACGGCGGACCAAATCGCGTTTGAGATAGAGCAGAAACATGATTCATTGATGTAATGGCAGCATGCCCCCCTCCAACTATGCACTCAGTGACGAGTGCCTGGCTGAAGGGGGACGATCGGGTTCGATTCCCGAGTGGATCACTTATTCAACGAGGGCTCACAGATGGCATTTACCGGAATCAACAGTGAAGACCGACTCGTCCAAGCGACGTTTGCGGACTACATGCGCGATCACCTCGGCTGGGAGAGCGTGTACGCGTTCAATACAGAAAAGTTTGGTCCTGGTGGTTCGCTGGGGCGGGCCGACGAGCGTGATGCGGTGTTGGCTCCTGATTTGAAAGCCGCAATCGCTCGGTTGAATCCGGACCTGCCCGAGGTTGCTCGCCAGCAGGCGTTCGACAAACTGACCCATGTCGATTTCTCTCGCACGATGGTCCAGCACAACCAGACGTTCTACGGTTATATCCGCGACGGCGTACCGGTGTCGTGGCGGGATGCGAAGGATGAAGAACAGCACGCCCACGCCCGCGTGATCGACTTTGCCGACGGAGAAACCGACGGTGCGCCGAACAATCGCTTCGTGGCGGTACGTGAATTGAAGGTGAAAGGACTCGGCGTGCCGCACTACAACCGCCGGGCCGATATTGTTTGCTACGTCAATGGTTTGCCGTTGGTCGTGATTGAGTTGAAAGCTGTCTATCGCAACATCCGGCAGGGTTTTGACGACAACTTGACCGACTACATGTCGAAGACGTCCATCAATCAATTGTTCCATCACAACGTGTTCGTCGTGGTCAGCAATGGCGACCGCGCCAAGTACGGTTCAATCACTAGCAAGTGGGAGCACTTTGCCGAATGGAAACGCAACGACGAGAAGCACAAAGGCGAACTTGACGCGAAGGTGCTACTCGATGGGATGTTGGAGCGAAAGCGTTTGCTGGACATCGTTGAGAATTTCATTCTGTTCGATGCCAGTCGGCCCGATGGCATCCGTAAAGTGGTGGCGCGGAACCATCAGGTTCTTGGCGTCAACAATGCAGTTGCGTCGGTGATCAAACAGGAGGAACTGAAAGAGTTGTTCCCGATCCAGCAGCGATTGCAATACCGCATGGCAACGGTAGAAATGCCCGAGCGGACGACCGATGGCAAGCTTGAATACTCGGAAACGGCTGATGCGACGATGCACGTCAGCGAATCATCGCCACGGACAATGGAGTTGCCGTTGGTGGAACGGGCGCACCCGGACTTGGGACGACTGGGGGTATTTTGGCACACACAGGGTAGCGGCAAGTCGTACTCGATGGCGTTCTTCGCCCAAAAGGTGCGACGGTGCGTGCCGGGCAATTTCACGTTTGTGGTGATGACGGATCGCGAAGACTTGGACGACCAGATCTTTCGGACGTTTGTGGGATGTGGCGTGGCAAACGACAAGACACCGCGGGCCGGCTCCGGCACAGAACTCAAAACGATTCTGAAACAGAACCATCGGTTCGTTTTCAGCTTGGTTCACAAGTTCAACCAAGACGTCAAACCAGATGAACCCTACAGCGACAGCGCGGACATTATCGTGATGTCGGACGAGGCTCACCGGACCCAGGCAGGCAAACTGGCCCGCAACATGCGTCTGGCGCTTCCGAATGCTTCGTTCATCGGATTCACCGGAACACCATTGTTCAAACGCGATCACATCACTCGGCGAATCTTTGGGACATACATCTCAAAGTACGACTTCAAGCGATCGCAGGAAGATCACTCGACGGTCCGTCTGGTTTACGAGAACCGTGGCGAGAAGTTGGGGCTCGCGAGATTGGACCTGAATGACAAGATCGCCGAAAAAGTCGAAGAAGCGGATTTAGACCAGGACCAAACTCGGTTGCTGGAAAAACTGCTCGGCCAGGATTACGAAGTCATCACATCGGATGATCGGCTGGACAAATTGGCCGACGATTTTGTCGAGCATTGCTCGATGCGTTGGCAGTCGGGCAAGGCGATGTTCGTTTGCATCGACAAAATCACCTGCGGCCGTATGTATGCCATGATTGAGCCTCGCTGGAATCGGCGAACGCAGGAGCTTCGCGACCAGATCCCGATCGCGGAGGCGCAGGTCGCGGCGACGAGCGATACGGATTTGAAGCAAAAGCGAGAGGAAGACTTGGCGGATCTTCGCGGGCGCATCGCATGGATGGAGAGCACACAAATTGCGATCAACATCAGCGAGGCTCAAAACGAAGTTCGAGATTTCGCGAAGTGGGGCTTTGACATCGTTCCGCATCGCGATTTGATCAAACGTGGTTTTACGGATGCCGGCGGCAAGAATCTGACGTTGGAAGATGCCTTCAAGAAGCCTGAACATCCCTTTCGCGTGGCGATCGTGTGCGCTATGTGGCTGACGGGATTCGACGTCGAGTGCCTGTCAACACTCTATATCGACAAGCCAATGAAGGCGCACACATTGATGCAGGCGATCGCTCGGGCAAACCGGGTTTATCCAGGCAAAGATTGTGGCGTGATCGTGGACTACAACGGAATGCTCAAAAGCCTCCGAAAGGCGTTGGCTCAGTATGCGGTGGGGGACGACGATGCTTTGCCGCCAGACGAGCTGGCTGAGCCGATTGAGAATCTGGTTGCGTCGTTGATAGATGCATTAGAGGTGATCGAGAAGTTCTTGGCCGATCTGGGTTTCGATGTCAATCGGTTCGCTGGTGCAAAAGGGTTTGTTCGGATCGCGGTGATCAGAGACGGAACGGACGCTGTTTGCGTGACGGATGAAACACGCAGTCGGTTTGAAATTATGGCTCGCGAGTTGTTCAGTCGGTTTCGAGCGTTGGTGACTGAGCCCAGCATTTATGCTTATGCCGAACGCCATGACAACATCGAGGCGATTTACAAGAAGCTGAGCGAGAAACGCGATACAGCGGATGTGACCGAGTTGCTAAAAGAGTTGCATCGAATCGTCAATGCAGCGATCCGAGCGGCCGGACCGGGCGACGACCACGCTGAGGGTCTGACCATCGACTTAAGCCAGATCGACTTTGAGAAGCTGAAGGAAGAGTTTGGGAAAGTTCCGAGAAAGAATGTCGCGCTTCAGGATATTCGCGATGTACTCGAAAAGAAGTTGGCTGCCATGCTGCGAACGAATCCGTTGATGATGGATTACTACCGCCGATATCAAGAAATCATTGCGGATTACAATCGCGAAAAGGATCGAACGACGGTCGAACAAACATTCGCGGCGCTGGTGGCGCTCGCTGGCAATCTCGACGACGAGCAGCGTCGTGCGGTTGAGGAAGGGCTTTCGCCGCAGGAGATGGCGATTTTTGATCTGTTAAAGCGTGACAAACTGACGAAGAAAGATCGTGAAAAGGTGAAGCAGGCCAGTCAGTCGTTGCTGTTGAGTATTCGCGTTCTTTTGGCCCCGATGGAGCATTGGACGCGGAACGCTCAAACACAGGCGGAGGTAGAGACGTCGATTCTCGATTGGTTGTTCGAGACACTACCACGACCGCCGTTCAGTGAAGACGAGACCAATGCGCTTGCCGGACGACTGTACGAGCATGTGTGGCAACAAAGCGAAGCAGGATTGTTGACGGTGGGGGCCGACCCGTCATGACCCGCCGCAAAAAGACTTTTGGTGAAGTGCTACGAAAAGCCCGAGATGGTCGCTACAGCGTGCGAAAGTTCGCCGATCTGTCCGGCGTCAGCCCAACGTACTTGTCGCAGGTTGAAAAAGGTAACGTGGCCCCACCCACGGCTGAGCGGGTCAAAGTCATGGCCGAGTTGCTTGATGCGAATCCGGATGAATGGACTGCGCTCGCTGGCCGCGTTCCCGACGATCTTCCGGCGATTATTCAAAGCCACCCGGTCGAAATGCCAGCCTTGATTCGGGAAGCAGATCAATTGACGGACCAACAACTGCAACAGGTCCGAATCCAAATCAGACGGCTAACTCAAACAACGGAGTGAGAGAATCAAGAACTTTTTGAAGACCGACTCATGGTTGATGAGCTCGCTATCCATCGGATTGCTGTTCGTGATTGCCGTAGGGGTCGCTTACCTGCTGCCAAGCCCGTACGGAATTTACGCATTTGTCGCGGGTGCGATTGTTCTCGCGCTGATGCTGTACTTCAACCCGAAGTACAGGTTCTTTCGTTTGGCGTCGAGTGTTGCGATATCATGGCTGGCCATCAGAAGTGTTCCCAATGTCGTCCTTGGCTCGTTCTCTGCTTGGTTTCCAGCCGTTGCTTCGATTGAGGGAGATGTGCCTTGGAGCTTTGATGTTGCCGCCGCCATCGTGACGTTGGGTTTGGCAGCGTTCGATAAGGATATTCGGTCCGGCGTATCACGCAACGGACCGGTGCTGATTCGATTGTTCACTTCGCAATCTTCGTCGGCAATTGGTCATCACAGTCAATCAGTAATAGTTGGCGACGTCACGGGTGACGGCAACAGTGTCACCATCGTCAATCGAGCCAGCGACGCGGGTTTCAACGCAAAGATCGACCAGTGCGCTGGATACCTGAAGGAGCGAAAACCCGACGTCGCTATCGTTTTATTAAACCAAATTCGACGCGACACATGGGACCAACTTACCGCAAGAGAGAAGTACCGGGTTGAAGCCAATCTGGGGCACGCACACAACCAGAAAGATGAGCTAGAAACGGCGGCCAAACATTTCCTAGAGGCAAGACGATATCAGCCAAACGAATCTGATGCAGCTGGTCTTGAAGCGATTGCTTATCACCTGCTCGGTGAGAGTAAGCGAGCATTAGAGCTTGCAAACGAAGTGCTGGCTGACAATCCGCGGTGCCTAGAAGCATTGGTCGTGAAGATTGCGTCGGCGAGCGAGCAGGTGCCAACAAAGAAGTTGGAAGAAGTTGTGCCCCCGGATTTGCTTCATGACCAGCAAGTTCTGTTTGCCCTTTGCTGTGCGGCGTCCATCCGACGCGAACTTGAGAATGCAGTCGAATATTCGCGTAAATTGCTTGCGAAAGCGCCAGATGACTTACAGTTCAAAATGAGCTTGGGTTCGGCTCTCGCAAATCTCGCGATTGATGGCCACGTCGGTCGGCGGGAAATCACGACGGTAGAGTGCGAAAGTCTTGCGAAAGAAACGATTGAATTGCTTTCCAACGTGCTAGCTTCCGAGGGCCAAACGCGATTGACCCGAGCTCATGCGTTTTACCATCGCGGACTTGCGCAAGAAGTTCTCAATAAGCCGGATCGCGCAGAAGCTGATCTTCGCGCAGGTGTTCAAGAACGTCCAGAGGACGGTGAATTAAACTACCAGCTTTGCGTCTTCCTGATCCGACATAACAAGTACGAGCAGGCAATTGAGCACTTCGATGAATCGAATTGCGACAGTTCGCGGATCGACCCAGGTCTATTGTTGTCGCGTCTACTTTTCTCCAGAAATACTCCTACAGATCGTGACCGTGCTGAGGAGCTTCTGATAGGCATACTGGACGCTGTTCCAGCACCTGACGAACGACTGACTTTTGAAGCGGTCGAGCTACTAGCACGTGAATTGGCGGAAGCCCAATACGAACCTCGAGCAAGAGACATCCTGCAACAGTATGCGTCGAGACTTGAGCAGGCGGCGCAGCAAAGCATCGCTGCCGAGATAGACCTTGTAACCGGGGAAGTAGAGTCGGCCAAGGCGAACGCAAAAGACGCATTCGACGCGTTGACATCAACGACTCCACCTGTAGTTAAGTATTTTTTGGGGAAGACCTTAGCGGATGTCGGATTGGATGACGAAGCAAGTCTTGTTTTAAGAGACGTTGTCGAAACTGCGAGCATTGACGCCGCAGCCGAACTTCTCTTGAAGACGGCTTGGAATTCTAGGGATTACGAATTTCTCCTCAGCTTCACGGCGAAGCTCCGCGACCTGGGAAGATCAACAGCCCAGTCAATGGAGCTAGAAATTCTCGCATTGGAGGCAGTTCGTGAATTTGACGACGCGATCGCTCGAATCAACGAATTCTTGGCTTCGCCGATTGATGACGGTTTTGCAAAGTACCTGCGTCTAAAACGAAGCTGGATTGGAAATTGGCTGGAAGACGAATCGTTGGTAACCTACGATCTGGCGATACTGCCTGGGCTCGAAGACTGCGGGGATAGTAAGAGCCTTTCCCTATCAGCCGTCTGTGGTGTCGCTCATCTGTTGGTCGAGGGGCCGAATCCGAATGACGGCTTTAGGCTGGCGTACCAATTAGTTCGACAACACTTCAACAACTCACTTGCGCATCAATGCTTGATTGGGGCATATCAGTTCGGGACAAAGACAAAGTTTCCCGTTCGATCCACGGTGGATGAAAACTGTGCGGTGGCAATCTCGAATGGCGCAACGAAGGAAATTCATTGGCGTGTCATCGAATCAGATGTTCCCATTGGCCCGTTGCAGGAAATCTCGAGAGAATCATTTCTAGCGCAGCAAATGATCGGCAAGTGCGTGGGCGATGTCATTCGATTGCGAGAAGATGATCTTCAAGAAGAAACCGGAACGATCGAAGCGATTCTTGATAAAGTTGAATACCGTGCTCGCGACTCAATAAATAACTGGACCTCGCGGTTCGGAAACGATGGTTTCCTGCGATCGTTTAGCTTCAAGAAGCCCAACGGCGAGCTTGACATTGACGCATTTTTTGAAGTTCAAAGGAAGCTTCACGAGCCAAACGAAAACTCGCTTCGGATCTATCAGAAAGACGTTCCGTCAGTTAGCTGGTTTGCGAGAGTAACGGGACGTTCACTCGTCGAGGCGATTGGTTTCTTGGCGGCCAGTTCTGATTGTCGAATCCAATGTTGCTCTGGTGATGTGGCCGAAAAACAAAAAGCCGATCAATTCATTGAATCCGATCGTGCGATTGTTTTGGCTCCATCGACTTTGGCGACGCTGTACCTGCTTTCTGCACATCGCAAGATTTCTCGTCTGCCCGCCGGTTGTATCGTCAGCGCAAGTGCATTGGATACTGTTCGTTCGCTTCGTAGGGATCCAAATTCTAGATTCCGCAGCAAACGCTTTGCCGGAATACGGTTTGGCAAACCTTGGGCAGAGGAGCGTACAGAAGAGCAAATTGCAAATGGCCTCGAGGAATTGTCCGCTTTCATCGCGTGGCTGCGCGAAAACGCAGTTGTCTGCGGTGGGAGGGGTATTCTATCGATTAACAGACAGGCTCGTGAACGATTGCGAGAGTTCTTCGGCACTGCCGCGGTCGAGTCTGTTGGTACGGCAATCGAGCAGGACGCGATTCTCTGTATTGACGATCCCTCAGTGACGCTTCTGGAAGTGGACCACACGCCAGTCGATCGCATCTGGACGTCAATGCTTCTGAAAAAGCTGAATCGTGCGAGCCTGTTAGATGATGATACCTATCGTGACTTTCTTCTCCAACTGATCGGGTGCGACTATCGGTTCATTCCGCTCGACCAAGCGATGGTGAACCGTGCAGGGGAGCGTGCCAAGTGGGACTCTTCAGACGCAATATTCAAGGCAGTTATCGAGTGGCTCAATCGATCCGGGGTTGTTCAAGCAGCACCGGCCGCCGCATTTATCATCCAGAGGACTTGGGAGGAAACCCAACTCGCAAACCTTCGAGCTGACGTGCTCTCGTCAGTTGTCCGTTCCTTAGCGAAGCGTCGTGACGGAATCGCGTCCCTCCGGCAACTGGATTCGCAAATTCGACGTGCGTTCCGCCTGCGACCAGATGCACTTCAACAGATTCGCAGTGCGATCCGCCGTGCAGAAGAGCTGGAGCTAGCTTCAAGTCCAATCATTTTGCCCGGTGACCCAGACTACTCGATTCC
The DNA here is from genome assembly GCF_039541335.1 of Novipirellula rosea. NCBI lineage: Bacteria > Pseudomonadati > Planctomycetota > Planctomycetia > Pirellulales > Pirellulaceae > Novipirellula > Novipirellula rosea. The sequence goes on from NZ_BAABGA010000010.1 coordinate 51,547, forward strand.
AAACTTCCGATTTAAGTAGCGGCTGCAGTCCTTTCAGAGTGCGCAGCGAATTTGCTCAAAACCAGAAAGTTCTTTTACTGGTGGACCAGACGTGTCACGAGCGTCGGCTTCAATGATCCGGACTGCCGAATTTGCTAGCAAAATTCTGGGTTGGGGGATTGTCTGGGTTTGGGGACACGGGATACTATGGTTGCAGTGTTTAGTGCACGCTACACACCGGAGGCCGGCGGATCGTGTTTTCGCGGGTTTCCAGGGGAGAAAGTGGTTGATGGAGATTGCCATGGTTTGGATGCAGTGGATTTTGGGCGACGGTTCGGCGGGGAGGCTTGCGCGATGACAAAGACTCGTGGTGCGAAGTCGTTTGGCGCGGTGCTGCGCGAGAAACGAATGGCGAAGAAGATCACGCTGCGCAAGTTCGCCGAGATGATCGGCGTGTCGGCAACTTATCTGTCGCAGGTCGAACAGGATCACTTCGCGCCGCCGACGGCGGATCGTGTCACGAAGATCGCCGAGCTGCTGGGCGAGGATCCCGACGAATGGATTCGGCGGGCCGATCGCGTGCCGGACGACGTGGATGTCATGGTCCGCCAACACCCCAAGGACATGCCCGAGCTGATGCGGTTGGCGACTGGGCTTTCACCCAAACAATTTGAAGTCATCAAAGAACAAATCCGGAAAATGAAAAAGCGGGGGAAGTGACGATGGTCGTTGATTTGTTGGCACAGGGAATCGAAGTGCCGCCGCTGTCGTCTCGCCAGATCGCTGCCGAGGCCGACGCGGTGCTGGCGGAGTACGCGAAGCGACTTGGGCCGATCACGAAACCGCCCATCGAAATCGAAGACGTCACGACATCGGTGCTGCCACTGACGTTCGGGTTCTCGGATCTCCAGAGCCAGCTTGGCGGTCGCGTTCACGGTGCGATCTGGTTCTCGCGGCAGCACATTCTGATCGACGACGCACTGAATCCAGATCGCTTTCCTGATCTTCTCGGTCGCTATCACTTCACGCTCGCCCATGAAATCGCTCACTGGCAGTTGCACCGGTTCTTGTTCTTGGACGAAGACGGGCATGCGGTGCTGTACGGTGACGATGAAATGCCGGACGTGATTTGTCGCAAGGATCACGCTCGACCATTGATCGAACGACAAGCCGATGAGTTCGCCGGTTGTTTGCTGATGCCGGAATGGTTGCTGAGGCCGGCGTGGCGTGGATTGACGGGCGGTGACGAGCCGATTTGCGACGGTCGTCTTCAAGAACTCGTCCCGGCCATCGAGCCAATGCGTTTCTTAATCGACACCGACGGAATCGAAGTCGAGCCGGATCCGATCCGTTTGATGCGTGAAGTGTTCTGCGAATCGCTGGCGCATCAATTTGCCGTATCGGACGAGGCGATGCGGATTCAGTTGGAGACATTGGGTTTGTTCACGGTGTAGGCGGCTTCACGGGTTTGTTCATGCTTCCGTTCCGGAGGCACTGATTTTGCCCCAAGTGTTTAGTGTGTAGTGTACGGTACGTTTTCGGAAAGGGGAAAGAGACGATGTCAACTGGGTTTAATCCGCGGAATGTTCTGCGGCAGACTTCCAACGGGTTGCTGGAGGAAATGTTCGGCGCGTTGAAGATTCCAATGGATGTCAATTGGTCCGAGGCAATCGAAACGGACGTGGAGCCAATTTTTCAGGCGTATCAGTCGTTGGAAGAGCCGACCAGGCAGAAGATCGAATTGCTGCTGCGTGACTTGCATTCGATGGTAACCGAGTCGGGACAACGTTCGATCTTTCAACAAGCGATCCAGGTTGGCGAGGAGGATTTCCTTGCGGAACTGGAACGATATGAGAGCCGATACGATGTCGCGATGCTGACCTATTTGGCGAAGCCGGATGTCTGGCAAGTGGCGACACGCTTCGCGGCAGCCGACCGTGTGATCGGTGGTCGTTCGTCCCAGCGGCGGATCAACCTTCCATCGGCAAAACCGCGAACTTCAACCCAGCACATGAAGTCGTTCTCGGGTGCCTTGTCAGCGTTCTATTCGGCTCATCAGGGACGCGGCCGGCAATGTGTGGCCGAATACTTGCTGCGCTGCGAGAACCTGCATTATGTCTTCGCGAGTCTGGACGACTATCGCAAAACGTTCATGAAGCTGATCGACGGCGGCAACGGGTTCAAGCGAGTTTGCGAAACTCATGTGTTTGAAAATGTGTTTGCCTACGACGAAGCGAATCATGTTCTCGACGTCTACGCGCTCGGCGGAAAACCGACAATTGGTCCGCTGCAAAAGATCTTCGCTCGCGAGTTCTTAGGGATCGAATTACCGCCGGAAGACCCCAATGCCGAGCCATTCACGTTGGGAGTGTTATTGAATCCAAAGTTCCGGTTTCCGACCGATCCCGAGGACGCCGTTCGCTCGGTCGTGATCGCAGCGGCTCGTGTATTGATTCTCGGCTCGAAAGAGAAGTTGCACTTCAATCCGAACGTCGACTTCGGACCAACCAGTTTTCAGCGAATGATCGAGCGATACATCCGGCAAGACAATTTGCCGCGGTCGATCATGCATATCGAACGCGTCGATCTGCGATTCCTGATGGAAAACGGTCACGAGTTCAGCCTGTCAATCACGCGGCCCAACCGTAGCACCATCAAATCGTTGGCGACACAAGATCGTCTGTTGGCTGAAAAGTACCTACGTCAGTGGGGGATCGACCTTGCGAGCGATTGTGACACTGTTTCGGTTGCTTGACCGAGGCGATGAACCGCTGGTGGATTGCGATACGCTTCGATTGCTGGGCGGTTGCGATCCAGACGCACTGGTTCGATCCGGCGTGTTGGTGCCGGCCGAGCCAACGATGAGGCTGCACGCAACTTGCGGACAGTGCAGTGTCCACGATGTGGTTCGTGTTCCGCGATCGACTGGCGATGAGTTTTACGAAGTGTGCCCCTTCGAGGGAGCCGACTTGGTTGAGAAGGAGCGATTGCGGCAATGGGCGGTCGACGGTCGGGCGATCGCGGAATTGCTGGCCTCGGCGATGCCCAATGGCGGTTCGGCCGAAACGTTGTTGCCGGGTGCGGCGTGGCGAATTGGCGAGGTGCAAGTTGGCGGTGAGTCGTTTCCCATTGTCTTGACGACGACTCGATCAGCGTCACGGCTGGCAGATCGAAGCGGCGCGTCGCGAATGATTTTGATTGGCGATGAGCTTCCTGGCGACGGTTTTGCAGGAAGGCTGAGTATTACTGAGGCTTTTGCTATTTCCTCGGAACGCATCAGGTCGCGACCGGATCGTTTCTCACAAGTCTTGCCATTATCGAGCGTGCCGCTGGGGAATGCGTTCTATCGCAAAGGTCAGATGTGGGTCGTGCGGTTTGCGGGGCAGGAGACGTATCTCGAAAACAATGTCGGACCACTCTACATCGCTCGGCTGTTGGCGACGCCCAATCGAGCGGTACCGGCGGTCACGTTGTTGGCCAGTCGCATCGGAATTGACGAGCGGAAGCTGATTGGGTCGTCCGGCGAATTGACGGATGAAGCGGCAGTGGACGAGTGTCGCGATCGGTACCACGAACTGATGCGCGAGATTGCCGAAGCGAAAGCGAACCATGATTTGGGTTGGCTGGAAAAGCTGCAATCCGAACAAGACCAATTGGCGCTGCACTTCGCATCAGTATTGGGCAAGGGTGGCAAGCCTCGCGAAGTTGGCGACATCAAGAAGGTGAGCCAATCGGTTTCGGTCGGCATCAAGCGAACACTTGAGGTTCTCGACACGGAATTGAAACCGCTGGCCGATCATCTGCGAGCGCACCTAAGTCGCGGTGTCTGTCCGATCTATTCACCGTCAACCGACATCGACTGGTTGGTTTGAATTTCTCCCCACGGCGAAGGCCACAATTCCCAATTCCCGTTTGCAGAGGCGAACATGAGCATCAAGGAACGAATCCAAAAAGCATTGAAACAAGAGTCTGGGCTTCGGTTGTCTGCCGCCGAAGTTCAGAGCCTCGCGTCCGTACTGCATGTGAAGTTTCCGGTGACTCGCCGATGGCGACGTAAACCCTCGCCTTCCAAAGAGCCATTGGCAGGCCAGGTGCGATTTATGTGCAGGGCCGATTTGGAAAGTGTGGTGGCCATTGACGACGCTGCCACGGATGACGCTTGGGGCAAAGACGACTACATCCAGCACATGAGTCAACGGATAGTTGTCGCGAAGGTGATCGAACGCCCCGGTCGGGGGCGTCGTGCCCGCACCATCGTTGGCTCCCTTGTTTACGAGCGGCATCAGACATGGATAGACCTCAAACGGATTGTGGTCGGCACCGAATATCAACTGCACTCCTTTGGAAGGCAATTGATCGCAACGTTGCAAAGCAATCTGAACAAGAGGTCGCTGACCCACATTTGGACCACGATTGATGAACGCAACCTTCCCTTGATGCTGTTCTTTCGATCGGTTGGGTTCACTGCGGTCGAGGCCCACGAAGGCAAGATCGTCATGGAGTACTACTGGGACGGTGAGCCACGACCGTATCGAAGCGAATTGGATTGCCGGTCAGCAACCCAGACATGGCAATCCGAGGTTCACGGCGACGACGAAGAAACCGGTGGACTAAAAGTCTGAGAATATTCTTGGGCGACTCCAAATGTCGCTCGGCGACTTGAGAAGTCGCGGCACGTCTTCGCTGTGAGGACGTGACGAACGAACCTCGCCGGCCGCCTGCGTTCTTTTCGTGACATGGCTTGTCGCGACGCAGCTTCTTTGCGGTCCGTGCGACTCGCTCGCATCACGGGATGCCTCCAGCCGGAGACAACCATGAGTGCGAATACTCAAGCAGACGGCAATCGGCTCGGCGAAGAGATTCTCAACGATTTCGCGATGAAGACGGCGCGGATCAAGGCCGAGCAACTCCATCGGCGACCCGAATTCAGGGACTGTGACGCGGAAGACATCGGCCAAGAGTTGCTGATGTATTTGATCCAAAAAGCCGACAGCTACGACCCGTCGCGATCGAAGTTGAACACGTTCATCAATCGAGTCATCAACTCGGGCGTGCGTGAATTGTTGCGATCAAAGAAACGCCACAAACGGCATCCCATCGGCGACGGCGTGCAAATGCAATCATTTGAAACGCCCGTCGACACCGTGGATGAAACCTTCGCGACGCTGGGCGGCGAGATTTGTGACGAGGACCAGGGCCGGCGATCGCAGTCGTCTTACAGCGATCCGTTCGACGCGATCGACGATGCGGATGCGTTGGAGGTTGCGATGCAGAAGATGCCCGCGGAATTGCGGCAGGTCTGCGAGCACCTGCGTTGTCATTCCATGAGCAGCACGATGGAAAAGTTTCGCCTGCCGCGTCGGCGATTCAACGCGATGCGCGTGGAGATTGCCGAGCACTTGAAAAAGCACGACGTGACCAATTTCTAAGTTTGGCGTGCAAGGCGACCAAATCACGGCATAGGTAACCAGGGGCGGCCAACGGGGCGTCGGAACATCAAACCTCCTACCCACCGGATTAGCGAATGAGTGATTTGGACATCGAACGCCGTGTGGCGCTTTCATTGGCGGTCGGCCGTTACCTGCGATCGGCCGACCGCTTCAACCAAGCGTCGCGAGATTTTACCGGAGCGTGCAAATCGCTCCGCAAGCAACTGGGTACCAACCAACGTTTCGTCGCCCAGATTGATTTCAAGCACTACCTCGTGACCAGTGATCGCGACGGCAACTTCGATGTCGAAGCGATCCCAACTCTGTAACTCCAACCATCTCAGCCATTCAACCAAGGAACTATCCAACCCATGACCAACTTACTCGAAACCATTCAATCCGGCCGACAATCGAAACCGCCTCGCGTTTTGCTGTACGGTGTCGAAGGCATCGGCAAATCGACCTTCGGCAGCGAAGCCCCCAAACCGATCTTCATTCAAACCGAAGACGGACTCGACGAAATCGAATGTGATCGCTTTCCGCTGGCGACGAAATTCGATGACGTCATCGCAGCTCTGAAGACGCTCGTCAACGAAAAGCACGACTACGAAAGCGTCGTGATCGACTCGCTTGATTGGCTGGAGCGTCTCGTCTGGGACAAGCTCTGTCTACAGTATGCCGTCGAGTCGATCGAAAAGGTCGACGGCGGGTACGCTCGCGGTTACATGCACGCCCTCTCCCTGTGGCGTGAAGTATTGGACCTTCTCAATGTGCTGCGTTCGCGTGGCATGGTGACGGTCTTGATCGCGCATTCCAAGGTCGAACGTTTCGAGGATCCCGAGTCCTCACCCTACGACCGCTATTCCCCGCGACTGCACAAGCACGCCGCGGCCCTTGTGAAGGAATGGTGCGACGCCGTGCTGTTCGCGACTCGAAAGATGCGGACGCAAAGCGAAGACGGTGGTTTTAACCGCAAACGCACCATCGCTCACGCGATTGGCAAGGACGGTGGTGAGCGAATCGTGCGTGCTTATGGATCGCCCAGTTGCGTTGCCAAGAATCGCTACGGCATCGCAGAAGAATTGCCGCTCTCGTGGTCGGCGTTCGTGACAGCGATGTCGGCTAACTGAACGATACAACCAATTTCCCTTTCTACAGACTCCAGACGAAGGAACACAAACGAACCATGGCAAATCTCAACGGCTTTGATGCCAACACTGTCGAACCAGCCGACGACCTCGAACCGATTCCCGCTGGTAAATACGTCGCGGTCATCACCGACAGCGAAATGAAACCCACGAAGTCTGGCACGGGCAACTACCTGCAGTTGACGTTTCAGATCGTGGAGGGCGAGTACGCAAACCGTCTTCTCTGGGTGCGTCTCAACCTCGACAACCCCAACGCGACCGCGGTGGAAATCGCCCGGCGGGAGTTGTCTGCGATCTGCCGGTCGGTTGGCGTCTTGGTGCCAACCGACTCGGCGGACTTACACAACTTGCCTTGTGTGATTCACGTGCGAGTCAAACGTCGCAACGACACGGGCGAGTTGCAAAACGAAGTGAAGGGCTACTCGAAGAAGGACGCCGTCGCTCAGCCGATCGCCGCGTCGCAAGTGAGCGGCACGGGCGACCAGGCCACGTCCCCACCTTGGAAGCGTTAACCGCCCGACAGCTTCCAAGGAACGGCACCCAGTCAGCAATGGATTGTTGGCTGGGTGTTTTTATTCGCTCGTTGAACATCGAAATAAGCCACCATGATCAGACTCACGTTGCCCTATCCGCCTTCAGTCAATCACTACTGGCGACACGTTGGCAATCGCGTGTTGATCAGCAAGGAGGGCAGAAAGTATCGAGCAGCGGTTAGCTCGCTGCTGAATCGCAAGAACGTCGAAACGCTCACTGGCGACTTGATCGTCGACATCGTCGTCTATCCGCCTGACCGACGCCGGCGTGATGTCGATAACTGCCTGAAGGCGATGTTGGACTCGATGCAGTGGGGCGGTGCGTACGAGGACGACAGCCAGATTGTGCGGTTGACGATCGAGAAACGGGAGCCGGCACCGAAAGCGGGCAACGCCGAAGTCATCATTCAGCGAATTCCAGCACCCATCGGGAAAGCCGGCTTTCGCTCATGCTTGCGCTGCGACGAGGCCTTTGTTTCAACGGGACCGGGCAATCGCATCTGCGAGAGCTGCACGTTCATCAACGACCTACTGCCATCGTCGCTGCCTATTGAGCGAGGTAGCAAACGGCACAACGGGGAGTTGATGTGATGAAGTTGCGTTCCTACCAGCAAGCCGCGGTCGATGCGGTCTACGAACACCTGCGAAACCGTGACGACAACCCCGTCGCGGTTTTGCCAACGGGTGCGGGTAAGAGTCTCGTGCTGGCAAAGATTGCGTCCGACGCTGTTCAGCAATGGAACGGTCGCGTATTGATCCTGGCTCACGTCAAAGAGTTGCTCGAACAGAACGCCGATAAGGTGCGCCGGCTGTGTCCCGACATCAAGGTCGGTCTGTATTCCGCCGGCCTGAAGAAACGCGACACGAACACGCCGGTTCTTGTTGCCGGTATTCAGAGCATCTACAAGCGAGCGTGTGACCTCGATCCGTTCGATTTGATCGTCGTCGACGAAGCCCATCTGATTTCAAAGAAGGGCGACGGCATGTATCGGCAATTCCTGGCCGACTGCAAAGTCATCAATCCGAACGTCCGCGTGATCGGCTTGACCGCGACGCCATTCCGCCTCGACTCGGGCATGATCTGCTCGCCTGAGCACTTCTTGAATCAAGTCTGTTACGAGATTGGCATCAAGGAATTGATCCGTGACGGGTACTTGAGTCCGTTGATCTCCAAAGCCGGCGTGAATCGAGCCGACTTTGGCGGCCTTCATCTCCGTGCCGGCGAGTTCGTCAGCGAAGAAGTGGAGTCTTTGGTCAACGACGACGCCCTCGTGTCGGCCGCGTGTGCCGAGATTGTTGAGCTGACGGCCGATCGCCGGGCGGTTCTTATCTTCGCGTCGTCCGTCGCACACGGGCGGCGTGTGGTCGAAGTGTTGCGGGAAAACCACGGTATCGAGTGTGGCTTCGTGACCGGCGAGACACCAGCGGTTGAACGAGACGAATTGTTGGCTCGTTTTCGTGGCGATGCTACGACATCGTTAATTGAAACCGAACCGCTACGATTCCTTTGCAATGTAAACGTACTCACCACCGGGTTCGACGCACCTCGCGTCGATTGCGTGGTGATGCTGCGTCCGACCATGTCACCCGGATTGCTCTACCAATGCGTCGGCCGCGGTTTTCGCTTACACCCCGACAAACAGGATTGCCTCGTCCTCGACTTTGGCGGCAATATCGAACGCCATGGACCGATCGACCAGATCAAACCAAAGGAAAAAGCCAAACGTCCGGACCAAGGTCCACCAGCAAAAGAATGCGAGAAGTGTCACGCCCTGGTCGCATGTGGCTATGCCAACTGTCCCGAGTGCGGTCATCCGTTCCCGCCACCCGAGCGAGAAGCCCATGACGCCGAGGCTAGCGAGGCCGGCGTGTTGTCTGGTGAAGTGACCGACACCGAGTACGACGTCCAAGACATCATCTATCGCATCCATCGCAAACGCGATGCCGACGAAGACGCACCTCGCTGTTTGCGTGTCGACTACATGATCGGACTGAATCTTTGGCAAAGCGAATTCATTTGCATCGAGCACTCTGGCTACGCACGTCGCAAAGCTGAAGCGTGGTGGCGTGATCGGTGCCTGGATCCTTGTCCGAACAGTGCAGAAGAAGCCCTCGACATCGCCGACGCTGGTTTCCTCGCAGCGACCGAAACGCTGACAGTCCGCTCAATCGCCGGCCAGAAATACGATCGCATCATCAAACAGACGCTCGGCGAGATCCCAAACGCAGCATTGGAAGAGGCACCCTTTTGATGGCCGATGTGCGGGAGCAAGTCGCGATCTATCGCCAGCGTGGCTGGTACTGCGTGCCGCTGCGCCCGCGATCGAAGTCGCCGGCGCGGCGTGACTGGACCAATTTACGATTGAAACCCGAAGTCTTTCCCGAGCAGGGTAATATCGGCATCATTCTTGGCGAACCGTCAGGGTGGCTCGTTGACGTTGATCTGGACTGCGACGAAGCGATCGAGCTTGCGGACAGCTATCTCCCGCCGACGCCAGCGATCACCGGCCGGCCGTCAGCCCAACGATCGCATCGTTGGTACATGGCAGTTGAAGCGACGACCGAGAAACACGCCGATCCAAATAACGGTTCGATGATTGTCGAGCTGCGATCCACCGGAACTCAAACAGTCGTCGGCCCCAGCATCCATCCCGAAGGCGAAACCTACGATGTTCTCGAAAGCGAACCTGCAACCGTCCCCGCACCAATGTTGGCTGCGTGCGTGAGAGCACTCGCCGACGCGGTGATCGCCAAGCGTGGTGTGCCGGTATCAATCAAGCAGCCGACCTCATCGACGCGGTCTGCTTCGGATGGTGATGTCGAGGCCCGAGCCATTGCCTACTTGAATGCCATGCCGCCGGCGATTGCGGGCAGCAGCGGTCACTCGCAAACGTTCGCCGCCGCGACAGCGCTGGTTCACGGTTTTGGCATCGAACCGGATCGTGCCCTGGCGATTCTCGCTGCCGACTACAACCCACGATGTTCGCCGCCCTGGTCCGATCGCGAACTCCAACACAAGATCAACCAAGCCGCCATCAAATCTCACGACCGGCCGTTTGGTTGGCTCCGCGATGACGGTCCGATCGAAACGGCAAGCGACGTCGATCTGTCCGGTTTCATGACGATGCCAAAGGTGGCCGTTTCCGAAGAGAATAAACAGTCGTCCAAATTCACAGGCATGGCTGATCCTGGAATGTTGCCTGAGCGGTTGTTTGAAGTTCCCGGATTCGTTCGCCGCGTCATGGATTTTTCGCTCGCCAACGCACCATATCCGAACATCGGGCTCGCGTTCTGCGGCGCGATGGCGTTGCAATCGTTCCTGGCCGGTCGCAAAGTTGCAACGACTGGCGATCTTCGCTCAAACCTCTACTTGCTCGCGCTCGCCGGCAGCGGAACAGGCAAGGAATTTCCTCGAAAGGTGAATTCGCAAGTCCTGTTTCAGATCGGCGAGGCCAGTTCGATCGGCGACAAGTTCGCGTCGGGCGAAGGCATCCAAGACGCCCTCGTCCGCAGCGGTCGCATGCTGTTTCAAAACGACGAAATGGACGGCGTACTGCGGCAGATCAATCTCGACCGCGAAAACAGCCGCGAGTCAATTCCGAACATCTTGCTGACGCTGTACACGTCGGCCGGTGACGTCTATCCGATCCGCGTGAAAGCAAACCAGAAAGAGGCACAGCATGTCGATCAGCCGCACCTGACGTTGTTCGGCACCGCGACGCCTCAATACTTCTACGAGTCGTTATCGAAGCGAATGTTGACCAATGGGTTCTTTGCTCGGCTGAATATCATCGACGTCGGCAAGCGTGGTAAAGGCCAGACGCCCGGATCGGCAAGAGATGTTCCCGAGGAGGTTTTGGAGATCGCGAAGTGGTGGGCGGACTTCGAGCCTGGCAGTGGCAACTTCATGAAGTTCCATCCCAAACCACTCCGCGTCGTATTCTCGCCGGAAGCGGAAACCGCGATTACGGAATTGCGTGAACAAACCGAAGTGGAATACGACAAGGCCGACGACGCCGGTGACGAGGTGGCGCGTGCCGCTTGGAGTCGGACGTGCGAGCATGCCAAGAAGCTGGCGTTAATCTACGCGGTCAGTGAAAACCATCTTCAGCCGATGATCACGATTGATGCCGTGCGTTGGGCCAGCGAGTTTTCGCTGCACCAAACCCGCCGGCAACTTTACCTCGCATCGGTTCACGTCGCCGAGAATCCGTTTCACGCCGAGTGCTTGAAATTCAAGAAACGTCTCGCCGACCGACCCAACCACACCATGGCTCGTCGTGAAATGATGCGTTCGATGACGTTGAAGGCAAGCGACTTCGATCAAATCGTACAGACGCTGATGCAGCAGGAAGACATCGAACCGGTCACGATTGAAACGCGAACCAAACCGGCGTCGGGCTATCGCCTCACCACGGTGCCAGATCTGCCCAAACAATCCGTCAGTCAATCCGTCAGCGATGATGCCGACGATTCTGACGCGTTGACGACCAAAGCGACCGATTCGACCCCGGAATGACCGAATCTGTCAGCAAACGTCAGAGGGTACAACTGACGGATTCGCTGACGGTTTCGGTTGATGAAAACCCAACGATATACGAATAAAAACTCTCTCTCTCTTAATACGTCAGTGTGTCAGTCCCACTCGCCCGCGATACACGTTTACACGCATGAGGGGGCTGTCTGACGGATTCATTCATGACGTTTCTCTATTTCCCCTCTCTCAAGGAGTCGTTCGCCATGCCGCAATGCATGAACTGTCAGTTCTATCGCCAAGACAAAATCACGACGGAGCGAAACACCGGCAGCGGTGAATGCCGCAAGCGTCCGCCAATCGTTCCACGTGACTCACACGATCGCTTCTATCCCAATTTTGCCATCTTCCCAACTGTCTTCGAGAACGATTGGTGCGGCGAGTTCACTCCACGACGCAACGCGTCGGCCGTCCGCCGCGACATCGAAGCCAACGCCGCCTTCGACGCATCGCACGGGGATTCGACGGTCGGCGACGTGTGCGGTCTCACCGGCAACGCGTAGGTACTCCCGACCGATCCGTTCTCTGGTCAGGGCTACGGGAACAGCAGCCTTATTAGGCACAGTTAGTTTCGATTGTCCGAACGCAATTTCACGTCTGTCCGAACGCATCGGATCCCAAACCAACCACCCATCAAACCAACGACCGACCGAACCCTTCCCGTTTCATTCTCTCGCCTTGGAAGGGCAAACATGCAGGTCGCAATGTGGTCGCTTGATCGAATCAAGCCATACGAGAACAACCCTCGCATCAATGACGATGCTGTTGACGCCGTCATCCTCTCGATCAACGAGTTCGGCTTTCGCCAGCCGATCGTGGTCGATACCGCCGGCGTCATCATCGTCGGGCATACGCGGTTCAAGGCCGCGAAAAAACTCGGACTCGCCGAAGTTCCTGTTCACATCGCGACGGATCTCGAACCCGAAGCGGTGAAAGCGTACCGGATCGCGGACAACCGAACCGGCGAGAACGCTCAGTGGGACTACAACCTGCTGCCCTTGGAAATCAGCGGGTTACAAGAATCAGGTTTCGATGTTGAGTTGCTCGGCTTCGATGGTGATGAACTCGCCAAGCTGCTCGATCCCGGCGTCACACAGGGTTTGACGGATCCAGACGACGTCCCCGAACCGCCAGACGAGGCGATCACGCTGCCCGGCGACCTTTGGATCCTCGGCGATCACCGTTTGCTGTGCGGTGATTCAACCAGTGTCGAGGACCTCGATCGATTGCTCGCCGGCGCGAAGATTCACCTTTGTAATACCGATCCACCGTACAACGTGAAAGTCGAACCGCGCAGCAAGAATGCGATCGCGGCCGGCAATTCGTCGTTCGAGGCTGGCAAAGGCAAGACGAAAGAAGGCCCGAAGAAGATGCGGGCCAAAGATCGACCGCTTGCGAATGACTTCGTGTCCGACGAGGAGTTCGACCGATTGCTGAAAGCGTGGTTCGGTAACATCACTCGTGTTCTCGAACCCGGTCGTTGCTTTTACATTTGGGGTGGTTTCTCCAACATCGCAAACTACCCGCCGGTCCTCGCCGCGGCCGGTTTGTACTTTTCGCAGGCCATCATTTGGGACAAGCAACACCCCGTGATGACCCGAAAAGATTTCATGGGGGCTCATGAGTGGGCGTTCTACGGTTGGAAAGAAGGTGCAGGCCACAAGTTCTTTGGGCCAAACAATGCGACTGACCTGTGGCATGTCAAGAAAATTGCACCGCAGAAACTCGAGCACCTCACCGGCAAGCCGGCCGAACTCGCGGTGTTGGCGATGCAGTATTCATCTCGCAAGGGCGAGAACGTGCTCGACCTGTTCGGCGGCAGTGGTTCAACGCTGATCGGCGCGGAGCAGACCGGCCGCAAGGCGTTCTTGATGGAACTCGACCCGCCGTACTGCGACGTGATCGTTGATCGCTACCAGCGATTCACGGGCAAGAAAGCGGTCCTGGAACGGACCGGCGAGTCGCCGATCCCAGTTGGCAAACGCGAGGAGAACATGCGGTGACTAGAGTTCCTTGCAGGACCAAGCTCCGTCGTCAAAGACATAGACGAATCGAGCGCCGCAGTTCCTTGCGAAGTCAATCAACGAGTCGTTTGTCGGCAACTTGGCCGGCGGATCGCCGTCTGAGAAGCGTTCGGCCTCGCCGGTCTCGCGATTCAGACAACATAAGTCGCCACCCGAGACGAGTTCCTCAGCGGCGGTTTGGGTTTGGTAGCTTTGCATCAGAATTTCTCCGGTGTGTTCGGGGTAACCGTCGTAGTGAAGGTAGACCGCTGCGTATGTTCGGTCGGCGCGGCGGACGGCGATCGTCGCTCGTGTGGACATGGTGGTTTCTCCTTAGTTCGTTGTGTCGGCCGGCAGTCGCTCGACGACGTCCGGTGGAATGGAAAGCATCAGCGACCGGCCGTTTTCCCAGTCGACATCCACTTGCGTCCAATCGCTTTGTGGGTAAACGCCGGCCACCGTTCCGGTGGTGCCGACGGGAATCGGATCGGGATCGTCGGTCATCGAAAGCAACCGCACGCGATCGCCCGCCTTGAGATTCGTTTTCATGGTTTCGTTTCCTAGTTGCGAGCGTTGTTAGTTTCGTCGACCAGCGCGGCGACTTCAGAAAGTTGAGCGTTGACCAAGTTCAACGCTCGCACGTGTGTCCATCGCAGTGCCTTGTTGTCTGGCCGAATCATTCGGTCGAGTTGAAACTCGATGTGCTGCAGCAGGTCGCGAGCAATCTGGTGAGCATTTTCGTAGGCCGGCGCGGGTTGGATTGGCTGAGGGTTAAGCGTTTGAACTTCGCTCATCGCTGGTCTCCTTTCTCGTTGAGATAGATTTCGGTGCCGTTTTCGAGTTCGACCTTGGCCGCGCCGACGCGTTTCGCATCGGCGACGATTGTTTGCACTGGTAGTCGTTCTTCAACTTCGATTCGCCGGCCATCGGCGAAGACAACAGTCGATCGCCATCGCTGCGGTTGCACCTTCTTCATTTCGTTTCTCCGTTCGTGTTGTTTGAAAAACCGTTCGTACACTCACACATGAGCCATGGGTTTGCCGACACATCAAGCGAAGTCCGCGAAACATTCCAAAACTTGTGAATGTTTTTCGCCGGAATGTAATTGCCCGCGACGTGGCCGCGTGTCGCGTCGCTCGGTTGCGCCGCGTGGTTACGGCCGTCACGACGAAACGCCCGCACGTTGCCAACGTCGGGCGTTGTCGGCGGCGTTCGGACTAGAAGCCGAGCGGCACCAAAACGTGGGCGTTCTTGCCCGTGACCGCGAACTCTTCGCCGGCTGTCGTCGTCGCAAAGATCGTTTCTCCGCGGCGGACCAAATATTCCACCACGCCGGCTGCAAAGTTGTCGCCGGCGAGCGACCGCAGTTCGTAACCCATGTCGGGTTCCGGCGGTGCGGTTTCTCCTTCGGCCAAGTCGTTCACTTGGCGGACGTCGCAAATGAACTTCATCGCTACGCCCTACGCTCTCGCCGTGAACCGGCCGCGATCCGTTTTGACGAACCGGCTTTCATCGCCGCGTTTCATGTCGCGCAGGATCGCCGAGTACAGCGTCGCGTGCGGGGTCTTACCGCCAGGGCTTTCCCACAGGCCGGCGTCGACCATGGCGGCGATCATCTCCTGCGCATTCATCGGTTCGCCATTGTCGGTCAGAACCTTCAACGCTGCTTTGACGCACGAGAGCTTCTTTTCGCCGCCTGTGGCTTCCGCCGTCTTCTTCGCGACTCGTTTTCGTGCCCGCGTTTCGGTCGCCGGCGTCCCGGCCGCTCTCGCCGAACCCTGCAAGCGGCCGGCCGTTTTGATTCGCACCTTCTTTCCCGTCGAAAGGTTGGTCGCGTCCCAACCTCCGCTCGAATTCTCCGCGTCGATTCGCACGGTCACCTTCTTGTTGGTCACCGTTGCGAAGTACTCGCTGCCGATCTTTACGTCTGTCTTTTTCATCTTTGTCTCTCCGTTTGGGATTCGTTCGTGGTTGGCTGCCATCGTCAGGCCGCGGGAACCACCCGCGACAACGCCCATTTGCGTTTCGGCTTTTGTCCTTGTGAATCGTGCCGCGGTTCCGTCCGCGCCGGTTGCCTTGCGGCGGGCGGTCTACACAACCGCACCCAAAAGGCTCTTGTTGAGCCGGTCGAGCATCTCGCAAAAGATGTAGTGCTCTTCCAAGAGCGGGCCGTCCGGTCCCAGGTCCGCGTCGGCTTTCTCAAGGGCGTCGACCAAAGGGCGAAGTTCGTCGGCGATCTTGTAGTACGACTGGCGAATTTCCTGATACGTTTCGGGGTCGAGCTTTCGCATCTCGGTGCGAAGGGCCGCGGCTTTGGTCTTTTGCGTTTCGTTCATGGCCATATTTCTGTCTCTCGTGAAAAGGGTTTTGAAATCGTTTTGCCGTTTGGCGTTAACACACATGAGCCATGCGTTTCGCCACGCAGCAAGCTAAGTCTGGAGGTAATTCGCAGTCTTTCTCGATGTTTCCAAACGTTGCCGACGTTGGCGCATGTGGGCCGGCGAGGAAAATCGGCATGGTTCGCCGAGCGTTGGCAACAGCGCACGACACGGGCCAATGTCGGCGGCGATACAACGAGAAACGGCCGCGCTGGGGAGCGTGGCCAAGAGGTTGCGGGCGGGTATCTATTCGCCGGTCGGAGCAACGAAGTCCTTCAATTCCTTCAGCCGTTCGCAAAGGTGCTGCAGCGAACCGACGTGTTCCCAATTGATGGGATGGTCCGTATCAGGGGCCGGCATGTCTTCGACGATTTGGTGAAGGTCTTCGAGCAAGGTCAAAGCCCGGACATGCGAGGCGGTGTAAGCGTCTTCGACTCGAGCGGTGTTCTTTGCCATGGTTGGGTCTCCGTTGTTGGAAAGGGGGAATGCGTTTGCGTTGACACACATGAGCCATGCGGTTTCGGACACAGCAAGCGAAGTTGGGGAAAGTTTTTGAATGTTTCCCGAACTCGCTTTCGCGCGTCTCGTTTAGCAATCGCGGCATGTTTCCCAGGCCCGCTTGCTGCCGTAGCAAATCTGGCCACCCTCGACGATGTAGACGATCGCGTCGTCGGCGACGTCTTGATCATCGAAGTACTCGCTGGGGTCGTCCTCGCTCGCTTCGTTCATCTCCGCGCCGCTGGTGACGCCGGCGATACGGTTTTCAAAGGGCCAGTTCTCTTGCGTCATCAAACGCACTTCGGCGTCCGGACCGTGTTCGTCGCGGTACTCTTCGAGCAATCCGATCAGTTGGTCGATGGTCATATTTGGGTCTCCGTTGGGGTGAATGAAAAACCGTTTCGTATGACCACACATGAGCCATGCGTTTCAAAACACAGCAAGCGAATCCAGCCAGTAATTCGCAGTCTTTTTGAATGTTTTTTTAACTCGCCGACGTCGCCCAAGATTGCGGCGTGTGTCGCGACGCGAAACGGTGGCCCGCTATTAGTCACATACGCCGTTGACGCGACACGATGTACACGTGCCGCCCTAAAACCAAAGAAACGCCGCGAGGTGCATCGCGGCGTTGGTGGGGTGAAAGGCCGTCGGTCGTTAGACCGCTTGGTCGTATTTGCGGGCCAAGTCGAGAAGCTTCTTTTTGACCGGTTTCCAGTCGCAGGTTTGTTCGCCGACCGAAAGTTCGCCGAAGCGTTTGTTGCGAAGGTCGCCCTTGTACCAACCCTTGGTCCATCCGAGTCGGTAGAAGAGCCGGTTCAATTCCGTTTCACCGTGGCCGGCATCCGGTCGGTCCCAGCAAGATTTGGTGCCGGGTTTCTTGGCGTAGTCCCATCCGCTGCAGCGTTTTGTATTGAGGGCAAGTTCTACCAAACCCAAGATCATCTGGATGTATCCGATCAGTTTCGTTTTGTTGAGCGTTCCGGCGAAGGCCCGAATCTCGATCCGGTTTCGGCCGGCGGCCAGGTGCGTCAAATTCAAAAGGTGGTAGCGATCTCGTTCGCAGCGTGTCTTCGCCGCGTCTTTGTTGCCGTAGGTTTTGATTTGTTTCGCCCAGTGAGTGCGTTCGCGGCGTTTGGTGCCGGTCGAAGCGTAGATGGCTCGTTCGTGGTTCGCGATCAGCGAAATCAGTCGGGCCAAGGCCCCGGCGTCGCCGTTCCAGGAAACCGTTACGTGAAGGCCGCAAGATTCGTTAACCCGTGCGCCGCGTTCTTTGATCGCGTCGACCGCGGTCTCTACGTTGGCGAGTCCTTCGTAGCCGCGAAGGACTGGCGATACGAACTCGCATGGTTTACGTCCGGCCGGTGTGCGGATGCTACCGTCGCGTTCCGCTTTCCAACCCGCGGGCAGCCAAGCGACCGGCAAGCCGTTGTGGTATCCGCCGATCGGCGTGCGGTCGGTGCCGGGCATGTGGGTTTCGATTTCGATACCGAAGGCGATGTCGTTGGCGTGCATGGTTTGGTCTCCGAAAGGCGTGTGAATTCGTTTGTTGAATGCACATGGAGCCATGGCTTTCGGAGCACCTCAAGCGAAGTCCGGCAGTAATGTTTCAGTAATCTGCAGCTTTCTTTTCATCCCCACACGACGCCAGTTTTGGCCCAACGTCGCCAGCTAAAACATGCGGCCGACGATGCCAAACATGCAAACAAACGCGACAGTCGCCAACGTGTGCGGCGTGTTGCGAACCAACCCACGGAGCCCGTCATGGAAGGCAAACGAGAGAATGTTGACCCCACAAAACTTTCGGTCGAGCAACTTTCAAAGTTGTTGAGCAATGCGTACCGCCAACGCGTTCCGGAGGAACAAATCGCCGCCGACGTAAAAGCCGGCGCACCGACCAACGTTGACGGCACGATCAACTTGGTCGTCTACACCGCTTGGCTCTTACAGGAGATGCACCATGGCGACTGACCCGCGACGAATGAAACCGAGCGAGTGCTGCCGGACGCTCAATAGCATGCCGCTCGGTGAGGTGATTAACGAACGCCAGCTCTATCGCTATCGAACGCGAGCCGGCAATCGTATTGGAGACGGAACGCACGTCGATCTTCTCCGCTTCACTGCCTGGCTAGTCGAAGAACGCCATCGTCCGAAGCCGCCAGCCGACGAGGATCCTTACGGCAAGGTCAAAGACAAAGCCCGCGCCCGTAACGCAGCAATCGCATTGGCAGGTCGAGACATCGGTGACTTGCCGGTGATCGAAGACCCGCAGCGCAAATCAAAGGCCGCCGGTAGTTTTCGATACTTCTGCGAAGCGTATTTCTCGCTGACGTTTCATCTGCAATGGTCGCCGGATCACTTGAAGGTGATTGAGCGAATCGAGGAAGCGGTCGTTCGAGGTGGACTGTTTTCACTGGCGATGGCACGTGGTAGCGGCAAAAGTTCACTGGCGGAGGTCGCTTGCATTTGGGCGGTACTCAATGGCTATCGTGATTTCGTTTGCCTGATCGGCAGCGACGAAGGGCATGCCTGCGATATGCTCGACTCGATCAAAACCGAACTAGACGCCAACGAATTGCTGTTGGCCGACTATCCCGAAGTCTGCTTTCCGATTCAGGCATTGGACGGCATCTCCAACCGTGCTAACGGACAGCTCTACCAGGGAAAACGCACGCAGATCGGTTGGACCGCCAAAGAGGTCGTCTTGCCAACGATCGCCGACAGCAAAGCGAGCGGTGCGATCATCAAGGTTGCCGGCCTGACCGGACGCATCCGTGGAATGAAGTTCAAGCGGCCGGATGGCAGAACGGTTCGCCCGTCGCTTGTCGTACTCGATGATCCGCAAACGGACGAGTCTGCTCGTTCGCTATCGCAGTGCGCCAACCGCGAGGCGATCCTTGCCGGCGCGGTGCTGGGACTCGCCGGCCCAGGCAAGAAGATCTCGGGCATCATGCCATGTACTGTCATTCGTCCCGGTGACATGGCCGACAATATTCTCGATCGCGACAAGCACCCGGAATGGAACGGTGCCCGAACGAGAATGGTCAACTCGTTTCCTACCAACGAGACCTTGTGGCAACGCTACGCCGAAATCCGCGCCGAGGGTTTGCGTGCCGGCGATGGTGGAGCTGCCGGTACCGCGTTCTATCGCGAGAATCGCCAGGCAATGGACGAAGGTGCCGACGTCGCGTGGAAAGAGCGTTTCAATCACGACGAATTGTCGGCGATTCAACACGCGATGAATCTGAAACTACAAGACGAAGCTGCCTTCTTCGCCGAGTATCAGAACGAACCGCTTCCCGAAGAGCGAGTCGATGCCGACCAGCTCACTGCCGAGCAGGTAGCCTCCAAGATCAATGGACTCGAACGATGCTGCGTTCCCATTTCGGCGAACCATCTCACCGCATTCATCGACGTGCAGCAAAAGCTCTTGTTCTATGTGGTCGCAGCGTGGGAAGACGATTTCACGGGCTACGTTATTGACTACGGAGCGTACCCCGATCAAAGCCGAGCGTACTACACGCTTCGCGATGCACGCCACACGCTCGCGACTGCCGCGGACGGCACGGGACTCGAAGGCAGTATCTATGCCGGCCTCGAATCACTCACCGAAGATTTGCTTGGCCGTGAATGGCAACGTGACGACGGCGCGGCAATGAAGGTCGGGCGGTGCTTGATCGACGCCAACTGGGGCCACTCCACCAACGTCGTCTACCAATTCTGCCGGCAAAGCCCACACGCTTCGATCCTATTGCCGTCGCATGGCCGGTTCGTTGGTGCGTCCTCGAATCCATTCAGCGAATACAAACGCCGCCCCGGCGACCGTGTGGGTTTGAACTGGCGAATCCCGAGCGTCCATGGGAAGCGCGCGATCCGCCACATCATCTACGACACGAATTGGTGGAAGTCCTTCACGCATGCGAGGCTCGCTGTCGCAATGGGCGACCGTGGTTGCTTGTCCGTTTACGGCAACCAGTCCGAAACGCACCGCATGTTTGCCGAACAAATCACCGCCGAGTACTTCATTAAGACCGAAGGCCGTGGGCGAACCGTCGACGAATGGAAAGCCCGACCCGAGCAACCCGACAACCACTGGCTCGACTGCCTCGTCGGCTGCGCGGTCGCTGCGTCGATGCAGGGGGCGTTGCTGTTTGGAACCGATGGGGAACTGACTCGCCGACGCGAACGAGTCAGTTTCAAAGAACTTCAGAAGCGAAAACGAAACTAAATCGAGCCTTTCTGAACATTCGCGTACAAGTGTCGTCTGCTACGGCATAGGTAACCAGGGATGAAGCAATGTTTCAAACCAAACGTTAACTATGTCTGAAGAGTTAAAAGATGTGATACACGACAACGCGATGGGGCCTGCGAAGGCGTCCGGTGATGCTGGTTCGGTTGAGCAGCACAAGCTGACGGAGCAGATCGCTGCGGACAAGCATCTCGCTGGCAAGGACGCAGTACGCAAGCCGAATCGCGGGTTGCGTTTTAACAAGATCGTGCCGCCTTCGGCTGGCTGATTTTTCTGTTTCGGTTTGGGAAGTGCATAGGGCTGCCGGGGACGGCAATAGGATTACAACACGGATGTTGAAGCGTTTGTCAGGGATTATCGAGCAAGTATGGCGTGGCGGAGCTTCCCACTCTTCTTCCGCGCCGGGACGCTCGCCCCGGCAGCCCTTCCTTTCGCGGCTTCGTGCGAAGTACGACGCCGCAAATACGACTCTCGACAACATGAAACATTGGTCGCGGGCCGATGGATTGTCCGCCGCGGCTGCGAATAGTACGGATGTTCGACGTACGCTTCGCAATCGGTCGCGATACGAAGTTGCGAACAACAGTTACGCTCGCGGGATCACGCTGACATTGGCGAATGACGTGGTTGGCACCGGGCCGCGTTTGCAAATGTTGACACCGGACGATGCCGCGAATCGTTTCGTTGAGGCGGAATTCTTTGCTTGGGCCGAGGCGGTTGGATTGGCCGAAAAGCTGCGAACGATGCGGCTTGCTCGTGTATCGGACGGTGAATCTTTTGGACTGCTGACCAGCAACGAGCGAATCGACGCGAGAGTGAAACTCGATTTGCGATTGATCGAAGCGGACCAAGTTGCATCCCCGACGCTAGTTGCTGACCGTTCGAGATATATCGACGGCATTCAGTTTGATGCCGACGGAAACCCGATCACTTACGACGTCCTGCGTGAACATCCTGGCGATGTGACATTCACGATCGACGAAGAATTCGACACGGTGCCGGCCGCCGCGGTGTTGCACTACTTTCGGTGTGATCGTCCCGGACAAATTCGCGGCATTCCCGACATCACGCCGGCACTGCCTCTATTTGCACAACTTCGACGCTTCACGCTCGCAGTGCTTGCCGCCGCCGAAACGGCCGCCGAGTTCGCCGGCATCCTGTACACCGACGCTCCGGCGAATGGTGAAGCCGACTCCGCGGAACCGTTCGAGCCCATCGAACTTGAGAAGCGAATGTTGCTCACGATGCCAGGCGGCTGGAAGATGGCTCAGATGAAATCGGAGCAGCCCAGCACGACGTACGCCGAGTTCAAGAAGGAGATTCTGAACGAAATCGCTCGTTGCTTGAACATGCCATTCAACGTCGCCGCTGGCAATTCCTCGGGTTACAACTATGCATCTGGGCGACTCGATCACCAAACCTACTTCAAGTCGATCCGAGTTGAGCAAACCCAACTCGCTCGCGTTGTTCTGGATCGCTTGTTGAGTGCTTGGCTTCGCGAAGCCATTCTCATCGAGGGCTATCTGCCCAACTCGCTTCGCACGCTCGATTCAACGTTCGAGCACCAATGGTTCTGGGACGGTCACGAGCATGTGGATCCCGCCAAAGAAGCCAATGCCCAAAAGATCCGTCTCGCCAATCATACGACCACTCTGGCCATCGAATTTGCGCGGCAGGGGCGTGATTGGGAGACGGAACTCAAACAGCGTGCCAAAGAAGTGTCGCTGATGCGTGAGCTTGGTCTGTCCGCCAGCGATGAAACTGAAACCAAACCCTCAACCAAAGTCACGGAAGACAATGCCGAAGACACAGCACGCGCCGCTTAAAGCCGGCGCCGAATCCGTCCCAAGTTCGCTGCGAATCGTCTGTGATGATGCGGCGACGATCACACTGGCAGCAGCCGAGACGCCGGAAGTGGGTAAGCCTTCGCTGCGCAAGTTCTCGATGACCGCTTACACCGGCGGAGCGATGCGGCTTGGTGGATGGCCTTATCCGGTCGTCGTTGACCTCGCCGGCATGAGAGTGACCCGAAAGTCGCGACCAATCCTGAAAGACCATGATCGCGGCAGCATCGTCGGCCACACGGATGACATCGCGATCACTGATAAGTCGCTCGAAGTGTCTGGCGTGATCTCAGGTGTCGGTGCGACTGCTCAGGAAGTGATTGCGACCAGCGAGAACGGATTCCCTTGGCAAGCATCACTCGGTGCGAGTGCCGACAAGGTCGTCTTCATCCCCGAAGGCAAAGAAGCAAAAGCCAACGGTCGAGACCACAAAGGCCCGGTCTACATCGCCCGCAAATCAACGCTCGGCGAAGTCTCTTTCGTGGCCCTCGGTGCCGACGACAACACCGAAGCTCGAGTCGCTGCCGGCCTGGCTGAAGACGAAGAACCTGACGAACCAGACACCGAACCCACGGACGAACTCGAACCGGTCAACGCAAGTTTAAACATGAGCACGAAGCCCAAGGCCGACACGAAGCAACCCAAGCAATCATCACCAGTCGAAGACATGCGTGCCGAGGCCGCCGCTGAATCACGCCGCATCGCCGGTATTCGCAGGTTGTGTGCTGAAAACCATCCCGACATCGAAGCCGATGCAATCGAGCAAGGCTGGTCCATTACGAAAACGGAACTCGCCGTGCTGCGAAGCGAACGCCCCAAGGCTCCCGATCAAACCCAAAACTCACCGCGTTACACCCGCGAAATCCTCGAAGCCGCTGCGTGTCTCTCGGTCGGCATCGAGGAAAAGGTGCTGCTCGCTGGCTATGGCGAGAAGACGCTCAACGCAGCCGATCCGCTACGCCACATCGGTTTGCGAGAACTTGTCGCCGAGTGTGCTCGCAGCGAAGGCATCGACGTTCCGCGTGTCTTTGGCGACGGGACCGCAACGATTCGTGCCGGTTTCAGTTCCATGAGTCTGCCCAGCATCATGGAAAATGTCATGAACAAGACGTTGCTGGCGGCCTATCAAAACACGCCGATCGCCGCTTTCGATCTGTGCAGTGTCGGAACCGTCACCGACTTCAAAGAAGTGGCCCGCTACCGATTGCTCGGCACCGGTGGCTTCGAGCAAGTCGCACCCGATGGCGAATTGAAGCACGGAAAGCTGTCGGAACAGAAATACAGCAACAAGGCCGACACCTATGGTCAAATCTTGACCCTTACACGTCACGACATCATTAACGATGACCTGTCGGCCTTTATGGACATTCCGCGTCAAATGGGACGCTCGGGAGCCGAGTCCATCGACGATTTGTTCTTCACGCTGCTGCTGAAGAACGCCGGCTTCTTCTCCTCGTCCAACGCAAACTTGCTGCAGGGTGCCGACACCAAGTTCGGACCCGATGCACTGACGGTCGCCAAGACCACCTTCCGCAAACAGAAAGCCGGCCCCGGTGGCAAACCCAAGGACCAAAAGCCGATCAACATCCGGCCCGAGTTCCTGGTCGTGCCAGTTGAGCTGGAAACGGAAGCCGAACTGTTGATGGGATCGTCGCAATTGATGATCGACGCCCAGGGATCACCCACCAAGATCCCGGTCGATAACCCGCACCGCAACAAGTACCGGATCATTTCGACGCCGCACCTATCGGACTCTTACTACCCCGGTGCCAGTGCCGCCGCGTGGTACTTGTTCGCCAACCCGCAAGTGTTGCCGGCATTCGAGATCGTGTTCCTGAACGGTCGCCGCACGCCGATCATCGAGCGAGTCGAAATGCCACCCAACACCCTCGGCATGGGCTTCCGGTCTTATATCGACTTCGGTGTGAATAGCCAAGACCACCGAGCGGCCGTGAAAGTCGCCGGCGAGTGATTGCCCGCTGATCGTTCATTCTCAAGCCTACCGCCTCCAGCCTGACAACTCCTATGCAAGCTCAATTCATTCACGATGGCAAACAAGTTGACTTCACACCCGATGTCGACGTCCCTGTCGGCTCGATCGTCATCCAAGGCGACCTGGTCGGCATCACCAAACGCGACTTGAAGGCCGACACGCTCGGCTCGATCGCGGTCGAGGGAGTGTTCGACATTCCCAAAGACCCCGCGGACGCGGAAACCTACACCGCCGGCCAGATGGTGTACGCGACCGTCGACGGCATCGTCACCGAAGTGCCCGACGGTTCGGTCTACCTCGGCAAAGTTGTCTCCGATGCCGAACCGACCGACAACTTCGTTCGCGTTCGTTTGAGCCAGTGATGACCCACCGTGAACAACCCCATTATCGCGGCCGTCGGTGCGGTCCACGTCCACGAGGGTGTGACCATTCCGATCGTCACCGACTATGAAATCACCGCCGGCAGCGTCGTTGTTCTCGGCAAGCTGGTTGGCGTTGCCAAGTTCGGCATCTGTCCCAAGTCTCGCGGCAGCATCACCGTCGCCGGCGTCTTCGACGTTGTCAAAGACCCAACGACCAACATTCCTGCTGGCACCATTCTTTACTGGTCCAAGATCAGTCACCACGTCATCAAGAACCAGTACCAGCACTCGATGATCGGCATCGCGGTGGAGGACGCGCCACCGAGTTCGCTGACCGTCAAAGTCAAACTGATTCAGTAATCACACCCAAAACGAGGTCCTCGCATGAAAGCGAAACTGCGCACGCTTGGCGTCGCATGCTTGCTACTGATTTGCACGGGCTGTTTGCCGGAGGGCGACGTTCAAGTCCGCTCGCTACCGGCACCACCGCCCGAACAACCGATCGCCAATCTTCCCACCCCCTTGCATCAACGAAATTGGACGGGACGTCTCAATCAAGGCAGCTGTGTTCATGCCTCGCTTGTGAATCACCTGCGTTGGCTCAACGAGTTTGAACTCGGCGAACGTTGGCGTGCGACCTACAGCGATGGCGAGTGGGACTCTCGTTTGCGAAGCCGACTCGACGCGGCTAACATCGACTACAGCTATACGACCAAAGCCGACCCGCGCTTTCTGGATTGGGCGACGGCGACTCGGCGCGGTGCAATCCTGTGGTGGAAGCCGGCCCATTGTTGCACTTTTGTCGGCTGGGTGAATCGCGACGGTCGGCAATACGCAGCGATTCTCGACAACAACTATCCCGGCCGGTTTGAACTCACGCCACGCGAACAATTCGTGCGTCTCTGGGCTGGCTACGGCGGGTTCGCCCTGACGGTGATGGAAGACCCGGCCAGTTCCTTGCCCTATCGAAGTTATGAGGTCATTGATGAAAGATGAAATCCGGATCCGACTTAGCGTCGGTCTGATTGTGGTCGCTGTACTACATGCAGTGATGCTCGGAGCAGTGTTCACGGCATTGCACCGAACTCCCGCAGCCGACACGAACGAATCTTGGCGATTGCCGGCGGCAAGACCCATCAACGAGGCTGGAACACGAATCCAACAACTACCGCAACCCTCGCACGTCAATTTGGAAGCACAAGGCGAACTGAAACAACAGTCTGGCTACTGTCCGCCGTGTCCACCGAATGCGATTCCAACGGTGCAGCCGTATCGTATCGTGCCTACAGGCCCAACAATTCCAGCACCGATAATCGTCACTCCCGCGTCGACGAGCAGCACGCGACCGGCAACGCAAGCCGAACAAGCAAAGAAGCGTTATCAAATTGCATTGTTTGTCGGCAGCGACGCCAATAGCCAACGTTTGCTTGATTGGTTCAATACGGACCCAAATCTGGTGAAGTTGAAAGCAAAGTGCGCATTTCAAGTTTACACCGAATCAAACGCGCTTTACCGAACACGATACGCAGACATCGTGCCGGCAGACCAATTCCCGGTCGTGCTTTTCCAGGACTCAACCGGCGGGCATGTCCACGCGGCGGGTCACACCATGTTGCCATCAACTGCTCGTGAACTCTACGACGACCTGCGACACGGCTACGAACTCTATCAACAAACACGCCAAGCCCAGAAGACTGGTGCACTAAAGACGCGAGGGTATTCCTGGGACGCTGCGATCTCACCAACGCTGCAGCTCTCGTCCGAGGATTGCCCCGATGGTTATTGCCCGATTGAACCTGCCGACAATAGATGGCGGCCTTTCGATCGGGATCATGACGGTGATCGCGATCGACTCTTCGACCGAGACTCTGGTGGACGCAACGCGTTGATTTGGGCGGGGGCTGGTGAGATGGCCACCCTCGCGTTGATCTTCGTTGCGGTTCTGTTGCTCGGATTCATTCTCATTAAACGAGGCCTGTGAAACTTATGATTCTTGGAATTGCAACTGTCGTCGTCCTGGTCCTGGTTGCCGTCGCCATTCTGCCGGCGAAGAAGCGAGACCGTGACTCATCCAACCCGAAATTCGTGCAGTCTTTTGCGCGGCCGGCGAACTTTCGGCAACAACAACTTAGCGAAGAAGCGGAAGCGATCGCTGACGAATATCAACGGCGAGCCGACGAAGCCTGGCGTGAAGAGCTTGGCGAGAAGGCGACTGCCCTGTTTCAGTCGAAAACGACATCAGCACCGAAGCCACGCAAATCGTGAGCGACATGTTGCAACGAGGTCAGTCGTGGCTTTCCGCCAAGCTGACCCAGTTCGCCTCGCGGGCGGTCATCTACCAGCGTGATGAACTCTCGGTTGAACTGCCGGCCACAATCGGTAAGTCGGAATACGAACAGGATGACGGCGAAGGTGTCATCACGCGTGCTCAGGTCCGCGACTTTCTGATTAACACGAAGGACTTACTGCAATCCGCCATTGGAACATGGCCTCGACGCGGCGATCGCATTCTCGAAACGGACGGCGACACGACCTTCGTTTACGAACTGATGTCCATCGGCAACGAGCCGCCGTGGCGATACAGCGATCCCTTCCGCGTCAAACTCCGCATCCACACCAAACTGGTTGACACGATCACATGACAGCAACGCCTGCAACCGTCATTCAAATTGCCGAAAGCGTCGTCGCGGAAATCAACGCCGGCTCTTTCAGCAAGACCAACCTCTCCGCGCAGCGACTTTACGTCCCCAACTTTGATCTCGAAGACATGAAGGAACTGCGGGTCACCGTGGTGCCTCGCGAGGTTGAATACCTGCCTCTCGATCGAGCATCGAACAAGTATCACGCCACTATCGACGTTGCAGTCCAAAAGAAGTTCAGCAAGGGCGATGCCAAAGAGATCGACCCGCTGGTGTTCTTTGTCGAAGAACTGGCCGACTACTTCCGACTCAAACGCCTCAACTCGTTCGTGGCAGCCCGCTGTATCAAAGTCGAAAACTCCGTCCTTTACTCCTCCGAGCATTGGACCCAGTTCAATCAATTCACGAGTCTGCTTTCGTTGACGTTTGAGCTGGCGAAATGATGCACATTCGGGCTCGCGTGCATTTCACGCCGGGCCAACTGAAAAAGAAGGTCAACCAAGCGACCTTCAAAAGCCTCGGTCATGCAGCCGGCACGGTCCGGACGACCGCAAAACGATCTATCCGCAAACGCAAGAAACCATCCAACCCCGGATCGCCGCCCAGCTCGCCGACCGGAATGCTGCGTCGCGTGCTCCGCTACGAAGTGGACCGCGAACGCGAACAAGCCGTCATCGGTCCGGTCAATGAAATCGCTGGCCGGTTGTGGAACCTGCACGAATTCGGTGGCGTTGCTACAAAGCGACGCAAACTGAAGCGACACCGGTTCCGCGTTGGCGAGCACGGGCCGATCCGTGCGAAACAGCCCGGCAAGTTTGCCCGCATCAAGTTGCTGACCGTCGCTCAGGCCAACCGAGCCACACGACTGATCGAAGAAGAGAACGAACGACGTGGAGCCAGAAAGCCGCGACGATATCCCAAACGCCCGTTCATGAAACCAGCGCTCATCGCCAACCAAGCTCGCCTGCCAAAGTTCTGGCGTGACTCGGTGAAATAGTCTCTCGACCCAGGATGGAATCGAAACATGTCAGCAGAAGTGAAACTCGGTCTCGATGCCGTCCTGACCATCGACGGGGCCGAGATCAAGAACGTCAAGGACTTGACGGTCAATCTCGAAAAGGCCGAAGCCGACGCATCAACTCGTGACAACAACGGCTGGCGAGCCACAGTCGGCACTCTGAAAGACGCGTCAATCGAATTCACGGTGCTCAACAAGAACGGTGACACCGCGTTCGGGATGTTGCAAGGACTATGGAGCAGCGGAACGCCGACGGACGTTGGCATTTCGGATGCTGGCGGATCGCTGACGCTGACGTGTGAAGTCATGAACTTCAATGTCAATCAAAACCTCGAAGAGGTGGTGTCGGCCGACGTTACATTGAAACCAACCCAATCATCGTCCGGCAGCGGAATGAACGTCGGTAGCGGCACGCCCTAAGTAATCCTCGGAACGGAACTCCATGCAGAAATTCATTGATCGTCGTGGTCGCGTCTGGATCGTCGACATCGACAACACCACGCTTCGCCGCGTGAAGGCACTCACCGACGTGCGATTGCTGGATGCGATCGACGGCGATTTGGTCACTCGGTTGTCGAGCGACCCATTGTTGCTGGGCGATGTGTTGTTCGCGATTTGCAAGCCGCAAGCCGATCAGCAAGACGTTGACGACGAATCGTTCGCCGAGGGTCTGGCCGGCGACTCGATCGACGAAGCATGTAAGGCATTGGTGGATGCGTTGGTCGCGTACTTCCCGGAGTCCCGACGCCGTCTTCTGCGGAAGGCGGCCGACAAGCAGAAGATGATCGAGACGCGGGGCTTGGCAGCGATCGAGCAGCGGCTGGACGATCCGAATCTGGTGGATCGGATTGTGGAGGATCTGGAACGCAAACTCGCGGTGCCGACATTGAACGACTCATCATCCGACTCGCCGGCATCATCGGAGTCGACCCAGGACCACTGACGCTTCGGCAACTCGTCCAAATGGCTGAAGCTCGGCGTCAGCACGATTGGCACATCGCCAGCAGCGTGATGGCACTGACCGCTGAAATCAATCGCGATCGAAAGCGTCGCCGGAAGCCGTTCAAGCCCGATGACTTCAATCCCTACACGGTCACGCGGTCCGTTCCGGTGAAAGCCACTGTCGAACAAGTCGCCCATCTGCTTGGCGCACGATTCCAACCCCGTGAGAACGATTCTCCATGTCCCAAGTCCGAGCCGGATCCGCCTACGTCGAACTGCTGACCAAGGATGCAGCATTCGTGAAGGGTCTGCGGTCGGCTCAGAAGCGTCTGGAATCGTTCGGTGCGTCGACGCGGTTGCTTGGCACCAAACTGATGGGACTCGGCGCGGCCGCCGGAGCACCTCTGGCCGGCAGCGTCGCGATCTTCTCCAACTTCGACGACGCCGTGCGGGGCGTCGCCGCGATCACGCAAGCGACCGGATCGCAACTTGAATCGCTTCGCAATACCGCGAAGAAACTCGGAGCAACCACAAGCTACTCGGCCAGCGAAGTTGCGTCATTAATGACCGAACTCGGTCGTGCTGGTTTCAAGCCTGAGCAGATCGAGAAGATGACGGCCGCCGTGATGAACATGGCCCGCGCGACCGGAACCGATGCGACTCAGGCATCCGGCATCATGGCAGCGACAATTCGCCAGTTCGGAATGGAAGCGGGCGAAGCGACGCGAGTCGCCGATGGTCTGACCGCCGCAGCGAACAAATCGTTCAATACGGTGGAATCTCTTGGCGAAGCCTTGTCTTACGCCGGCCCCGTCGCCGCCGATGCGAACATGAGTCTCGAAGAAACTCTCGCGATCCTCGGCACGCTCGGCAATATGGGCATCCAAGGTTCGTCGGCCGGTAACGCGATGCGACGGTTGCTGACGATCAGTGCCGCCGAATCCGAGAAGTTCAAAACCACGTTCGGTGTCACGACCAAGGACGCAAAGGGCAACGCTCGATCGCTCGTCGACATTCTTGGCGAAGTCGCTGCAGCGACCGCGAAGATGGGCACGGCAGAGAAAGCCGAAAAGCTGAACGAGGTGTTCGGACTGCTCGGCATCACTGCGGCCAGTTCGATCGGCAAAAGCGTTGCCGATACACGGGAGTTGTATTCCGAATTGCAAAAGGCAGGTGGAATCGCTGGCAAAACGGCTGAAGAGATGGAGGGCGGACTCGGCGGAGCGTTCCGAATCCTGAAATCATCCATCGAAGGAGTCGCAATCGCCATCGGTGAATCGCTCGAAGGCAGCGTCACGACGATGGTGCAAGCATTCAGTCGGGCGGCATCGGGCGTGATCGAGTGGATCAACAAGAATCAAAAGATCGTCAAGATTGCTGCTGCGAGTGCCATCGCCATCTTCACGATCGGCGCGGCATTGTTCGCCCTCGGTTCGTTCGCTGCCGTTGCATCATTCGCAATAGGTGGACTCGCGTCTATCTTTTCATTCATTGGTGCGTCGATCGGCGTGATCGTCTCTGCCGTCGGACTTCTCTTCACACCGCTGGGCCTGGTTGTGGCAGCAGTCGCCGCGCTCGGTGGCTACTTTCTCTACTCGACTGGGATCGCTGGCCAGGCGGTCGAGTATCTCAAAGGTGTTTTCGAGACACTCAAAGCCGACACCCTCGCCGCATTTGGCGCGATCGCAAACGCACTTGCCGCTGGTGATATCACGGCGGCAACCGACGTGCTGTGGACGTATCTGAAACTCCAATGGGTTAAAGGCACCACCTATATCAAAGGCCTCTGGGCCGACTTCACTCAATATATCTCTGACGTGTGGGCCGATTCCGCTTACGCGATCGGGGATGTTCTCATTGGTGCCTTGTCGGGACTCGCTGGTGTTTGGAACAGCACGCTCGGTTTCATGGCCGATGGCTGGACGATTCTCACCTCGGCCGTGCAAAAAGGCTGGAACAATACGATCGGGTTCCTGAAGAAGGGATTCCTGAAGCTCCACGAACTCGTTGACATTGCTGGCGACGTCTCGGTGCAAATTGGTGGAGTGCTCATCAACGCATTGGCCGGCGTTGAGAACGCTTGGGTCGAAACCGTCGATTACCTTGCGGATACCTGGACCGTATTCGTCGGTCAAGTGAAGTCGATGTGGAATTCAACCGTCGGATTCCTCAAGAAGGCATGGATCAAACTCAAGGGACTGTTCGACGACGACATCAACGTCGATGTCGAAATGGCAAAGATCGACGCGGACACTCGAGCGGCCGATGCCGCTGAAGAACAGCAACGTCAGCAAGCGATCATTGAGCGTCAGCGCCGCCGATCGAAGCGAAAGGAGCAGATCGAAGCTAATCGCGTCGAAATGCAGAAAGGCATCACCGCTCAACTCGAAGCCCGTCGCAAGGCTCGTGAAGGTCAGGATATCGACGCTGACATGCGAGCGATCGACGATGAGACCGACGCGAAGAACGCGATCGTTGACCAATCGAAGGAACAACAGTTTCGCGAGAACGACGCGGCGCAGTCCAATCGTCAACAAATCATCGACGACACGACGGTCGGGGTGCAACGCACGCTCGATCAGATGCGAGCGGAAGCGAAAGCCGCACGCGAAGCAGGTCGGCCCACGGCTGAAGATCGCAGCAAAGAACGCGACGAGCAAATCTCGACCGCACAGGCCGAGTTTGATGCTGCCGTAGAACGAGCGGAAAATGCAACGGCTCCTTCGGACGCTGAACCAAATGCAGACGACGCGGCTCCCCCGGAACCTCCGGTCGCTCCGCCCAAGATGCCTGAGCCCGGCGCAGTCGAAATCCCCAAGGTCGATCTACCCGGCATCGACGATCCCGAGCTGCAACCTCCCAATGCGAAAGATCTCCGTCTCGACCTGAACCCAGACGCTCAGGCAGCGATGGACCAGTTCGTAAACGGTCCCGAAACCGATCGCACTGAAGTCGCCGGAAATTTTGATGCGAGAGGTCTGGGGCTAGGCAGTGGAGCATCGACGATTCCGCAACAGGTCCCTGAGCCACTCAAGAAGCTCGATCCGATTGCAGCAGAGAATGATCCCATCGAAGTCATCGTCGCGCCGCAATTGAAACTGCAGCCCGAGCAAGCCGACGAGCCTAAACCAATTGGCGACCCAGGAAACGACGTCGCCGACATCGTTGTCAATGCTCCGAACGTCGAAGTGATCGCGGGCGACGCACCCGTTGCGCCCGCGCCGAATATCGACGTGAATACTGCGAACAATCCGACAATTGCTTCGCCTGAAGTTCAGACACCCGACGTCAACGTGCCGGCATTGGACAAACCCGACGTCACCATTCCCCGGATCGCTGTACCAGACGTCAGTGCGCCCTCGGTCGCGATCCGCGAACAACCGATCAACATCAAGTCGCCGACGCAGAATCCGCCGAGTGTCTTGGTGCAAAGCGATTCGCAATCGGTCGAGACGCCAGTCGATCAGGTAAGCGATGTGACGGTCGACATGCGAGAAGCGAACGGTCAGCCCGAGGCATCGGATTCAAACAGTCCGTCTGACCTGGAAACCTCGCCAACACTCGACATCGCTGCATTTACCGAGGCCTTCGCTTCCATCGGTCGTTCACTCGCGGCGTTTGACTCCGCGATCACCAGCAGCACGTCGCAATTACAACTGCCTGCGATGTCTGGCGGCGAATTCAGTGAGGACATGAAACGGGCAATCATCCAAACCGCTGAGAACACTCGACGCCTTGTTGAACGTTCACAGTCGGGAGGGTTGGTGTTTAGCTGATGTCACTCTCCACCGGCGGATACAACTTTGAGGTCGCGGCACTCTCCGAAAAAGCGTCGCGAGGGAAATCCCACTCCGATTTCACGTCCTACGTCGCGACAAACGGCGGGGCTGTTGATCCGGCCGCCGCTGCGAGTGCCCTGTATCAATATTACAAGGCAAATCACAAGGACCTGATCCCGTATCTGCAAATCGACTCGGAGTTTATCAACCAGAAGCACACCCTGGTCAGCGTCACGATCAACAAGACCAAACTCGATCCCGTGTCGTTCAGTACGACCGGAGCCACAACCCATCTGAATCAATCGCTACAGACTCGTGGCATCTACTCAGCGCCGGGGATCGCAGCCCCGGTCTACCACGGAGCGATCGGCGTCAGCGATTCTGGCGTTGCCGGCGTCGACATCACGGTTCCAGCGTTTGAATTCTCCGTTCGCAAGAAGTTTGAGTTCGTTTCCACGGCGTATCTGCTTGCCATGGTGTCGATGACCGGCCGAGTGAATTCGACGCCGTGGTCAATCTTCTCTCCTGGTGAGGCGTTGTTCCTCGGTGGCGAAGGCGGCGAAGACGAACAGAACTGGGTCGATGTTACTTATCACTTCGCCGCTCGACCGAACGAGTTCGCGATGACGGTTGGAAACATCACCGGCATCACCAAGCAAGGTTGGGACTACTTGTGGGTCAAACACGGCGAGAAAGTGGTCGGCGATCGCGTGCTGCAAGTTCCTGAGGCAGCGTACGTTGAACAGGTCTATCACGGAGGAAACTTCAACGTGTTGGGGATCAACTGATGACCCGACGCGTGAAACCAGGCGATCAGTTCGCGATCACTGCCGCTGAATACAACCGGCTGCTCGTTGCTGCGGAAGCCTCGCATCGCAATCGACTTCCAGGCGGAGGTGGACCTCGCACTCATTTGCGAAACGCCGCAACCGTTCGCGTCCACAACCTGTCGGCAACGACGGTCCTAATTGGCGGAATCGTCGGCTTCGAGTCGCCGCTGACTGATCCGACCGTTGGCCCGATGGAACTGGCCCGCTTCGTTCGCGACGCAACGATCCAGTGCGTGCGACCGACCGAAGACGAACATACAGGTCGCGTTGGGGTCGCCATCGAACCGATCGCGGAAGACAAGGTCGGCCGCGTGGTGTTCGATGGCGTGGTGGCGGCGAGAGTCAATGTCGTCAAGACTTGGCACAAGTTTGCCGACGTTGGCGAATCGGCCGGTGACACACTGCAGTCGAAACCGGATGGCTCGGCACAGATTCTGTGGCGACGAGACCTCAACCAACTCGGTGACCAATGGGCAGTCGTTCGGGTCGGTCGGCCCGCTGATCCGGTTTACCTTGTCGAGGTTCCGATTGGTGGCATCGCTGGCCGACGAGGGATGCGGACGGGCAGCGCAAACTGCGACCTGTATCAACTCGACAAAGCGGGCGAGATCGAAGCGGTCAAGGATCCGGCTGGCGACACAGTACGAATCACCGCCCGGAATCACTCGGCGCAGCGTATTCGCGGACCGATTGCCGATTCGCCAAAGCAATACCTGGAAGTGCAGTTCGATGGTCAGCGATCTTGGGTGATCGACCCGCCGAAACAAACGCTTCTATGCAAGCCAACGAAACGTATCAAAGCAAAGTCATGGGGAACGGCTCGCGAGCTACGGTTTGATGGCGGATGGAAACCGATTGGCCCCGCCGTCTCGGTTTACAACGTTTGCGATTACGCGTTGCTGGCGAGCCAACAGATCGTCTGCCACTTTCATGAGGATACGTCGGCATACTTGACGATCGGTTGCCGTTGTTGCGACGGAAGCAGCAGTTCGAGCAGTTCATCAAGCTCCAGCAGCTCGTCAAGCTCAAGTTCCAGCAGTAGTTCTAGCAGCGACTCATCGTCCAGCAGTTCTTCGTCGTCGCCCTCGTCATCATCTTCATCCTCGTCATCGGGAAGTTCATCGAGCAGCAGTGGATCGTCGAGTAGTTCGAGCATGTCGTCGAGTTCCAGCAGTTCCCTGTCGTCATCCAGCAGCAGTTCGTCGGGTTCTAGTTCGTCGAGTAGCGGCTCGTCTTTATCGTCGTCCGGCAGCCCGTCTTCCTCATCGAGCAGTGGTTCGTCATCAAGCAGCCCCTCATCAAGTAGCAGTTCCGGCAGTTCTTCCTCTTCATCAAAGTCTTCATCGAGTAGCGATTCATCGTCAAACTCGTCATCCGACAGCAGCAATTCATCCCTGAGTTCGTCCACATCCAGCAGCAGCGATTCAAGCGACAGTTCCAAGTCCTCATCAAGCAGCGACAGCAGTAGTCAATCGTCGAGTGATTCATCCCAAAGCAGCGATTCGAGCACGTCGACGAGTCTGCCAAGCGTGAGCAGTTCGTCCAGTTCCGACGTTTCCTCGTCGGCATCGAGCGGTTCATCCGACAGTTCGTCGACTTCTCAATCGAGCGATTCATCCAACAGCGATTCGAGTGACTCGAGCACGTCGACCAGCCTGCCCAGTATTAGTGGTTCATCAGGCTCCGAGGGATCGTCGTCCGCATCGAGTGATTCATCAGATAGTTCGTCCGATTCCCAATCCAGCGACTCATCGACAAGCGAATCGAGCGATTCCAGTACGTCGATCAGCCTGCCAAGTGTTTCAGGATCGAGCTCATCGGGGAGTGATTCGTCGTCGAGCGACTCGCAATCAAGCGACTCCGGTTCGTCGAGCACTTCATCTGCCTCTGACTCAAGTGAATCAACCAGCGCGCCATCCATCAGCAGTTCGCAATCATCCACATCCGAGAGTGAGTCATCGACCAGCGAATCATCAAGATCGGAATCCAGTCGGTCGGAATCAAGCACATCGGCAAGTGAATCACGCAGTGAGTCGGGCTCGGAGAGTGTGCCTTCCTACAGTTGGCACTCGTCAGCGAGCAGCGAAAGCGACTCTGAATCGAGCGAGTCTGAATCGGATTCCCAGTCGCAATCTGAATCAACATCGCAGTCAGCCAGTGATTCGGGAAGCGATTCCCAAAGCGAATCAAGCATCGACCGCAGTTCGGACTCGCAAAGCTACTCAGCGAGTGCTTCGGCTTCGTACTCCGACAGTGCCTCAATCAGCGGAAGTCAAAGTGGTTCTACATCAGCCAGCGGATCGGATTCAGGCAGTGGGTCAGGATCAGGCAGCATAAGCGCTTCCGCATCTGATAGCGGCAGCGGATCGGCTTCGGATTCACGATCAACAAGCACTTCAGATTCTGGCAGCGATTCGCGAAGCGATGACTCCACCAGCGTGCCCATTTCATCAAGTGGTTCGGGTTCCGATTCAGCATCTCGGTCGACAAGCGACTCTGGATCGGAAGGCTCCGACAGTGATCGGCCAAGTGAAAGTGACGATCCGAGCGTCGGCGATTCATCTGGAAGCGACAGCAATCAACCATCCGAAAGTAACGACTCGACATCCGATTCAGACCCACCCAGCAATGGTTCCGATCGGCCTAGCGAAAGTGCATCCGATAGCAGCGACGGATCCGATCGACCGAGCGAGAGCGATTCAACCGAGGAACCTTCCGAAGACAGCAGCGGATCGAGTGAACCGTGCAACAGCACCTGGATTTGGTCGTGCGGTTGGGAATTGGTTGACAGCGATTGTGAAGACCCCGGTGACCCACCCAGTTCGTCCGGTTCATTCGATGGAGCAGTAGCGGGGATGACAGCATGATGCATTGCCCTCATTTAACTTCCGACAACCAATGCGAAGTGGCATGCCAACTCGCCGGTTGTCGCGTGCAAACCACGCCGGCCGCCTGCAATGCGTGCCAGACCAACGACAACCCATGCGCGATTAACGTCGTCACGATCGGCATGGCATTGGTCAACAAGAAACGCCGCAAACAAGACGTTACCGAGTTGGAAGCACTGCTTCGCAACTACATGCCGAACGACGACCTAATGCCGGCAACGCTGAAGATGAGCAGCTACCAGCCTGGCCCCGGCAACGAACTCAAAAAGATGATCGCTTGGTTCGCAAAGCCGAGCGAAACATGCAACTGCGAAACCCGTGTCGACACGATGAACGACTGGGGTGCCGATGGTTGCCGCCGAAACATTGACACCATCGTCGATTGGTTACTCGAAGAAGCCCAAGCAAGAGGACTCCCCCATGGAAGGTTTACAGCAACAGTCGCCCGCAGTCTCGTCAAAACTGCCATCCGCAAGTACGAGCGAAAATTCCCCGAAGGGGCACCCGAACCAGACCAAGACGATCCGGAGGACGAATTCGATCGTTGAACGCTGCTTCTTGATGAATCTCGATCGCCGTGACGACCGGCTGCAAGATTGGATGCGGCAGCTTCCCGAACCGTGGCCGTTCCCCGAGCCCGAACGGTTCGCTGCGATCGACGGCCGCCGCGTCGCAACGCCCCCGCAGTGGCGCGCCGGCAACGGAGCGTGGGGATGCTACCGATCACACTTGCTGATTCTCGAAAAGTGCCTGCTCGAACACATCAACTCGTATGTGGTCTTTGAGGACGACGCGGGATTCGGCGATGACTTCTGCGAGCGGTTGAAGGAATTCATCGAGGAACTGCCGGCCGATTGGGGCATGGCGTATCTCGGCGGCCAACACCTTTACGCCGGCAAGAACCCGCCACACAAGGTCAGCGAACACGTCTATCGTCCTTACAACGTGAATCGAACGCACGCGTTTATGGTTCGCGGGCGTGACGCAATGAAGACGCTGTATCGCCATTTGACTTGGAACGATTGGCACACCAAGCATCACATCGACCATCACCTCGGTCGGCTGATCCAGCGTCGTTACCAGGCTCTCGTTCAGGGCAAGAACATTCAAAAGGAATCCATCGCGGTTTACACGCCCGATCGCTGGCTCGTTGGACAGTTGCCGACCAAATCGAACATCTGCGGTCGTAAGTGGAGTCAAACGCGGTTTTTCAACGACGCCAAGAATGCTGACCATTCCGACGCTCCGTTCTTCGCTGTGCTCGGACCGCACCGCGCCGGCACCTCGTGCGTTGCCATGGTCATGCATCACCTCGGTGTTCACATGGGCAATCAGCTTGGCGGCTACGAAGCGACCGGAGGCGGCGAAGCACTCGGACTGTCGCAGCTTTGTGAAAAGGTGATGCGTTTCCCGGCTACCGATCCGAATGTCAGCGACGACCAACTGACTCAGATGCTCAAGTCCTGGATTGTCAGCCGCAAATCGGAAGCGAACCGCGACAAGACGGTCGCTGGGGCGAAGTATCCGCACTTGTGTCGCTTCGTGAATCACCTTCACGCCGGGCTGGGCGATTCACTGCGAATCATTTCTGTAGAACGAGACATCGAAGCGTCGATTCGCTCGCTGCAGAACCGTAGCGAAAAGCATCGTGGCCAATGGTTCGCGGCAAACGATGATGAGTGCGAGGTTCTGCAGCGCAGTCTCCGCGATCACCGAGACAACTTCATCGCCGAGCATCCCGACGTGCCAGTGTTCCGGATCGAGTTCGCCGAGTTGGTGACCTATCCAGAGGAAGTGATCGGCAATCTTGTCGAGTTTCTCGGCATCACGCCGACGCAGGATGAAATCCAGTCGGCGATCGAGCACGTCAATCCTGATCTCCGGAAGTTTGGGTGAGCAACATGGCGAAAAGCATTTCAACCGCAGACATCACGTTCTGCATCAAGACGATTCACCGTCCGTGGTCCTGCCATCGTCTGGTCGAATCGCTGCGTGAGCACATTGCTAACCCAACGATCGTCGTCGTCGATGACGGGCGACCGGAACTACGTTTCAGCGAGAAGTATCCAGAAACCGCCAAGCATTGCACGATCATCAATCTGGAGCGGCACGATGTGGGCGTTGGAGTCGGACGTAACGCGGCGATCGACGCATCGCAAACCGAGTACATCTTTCTGCTCGACGACGATCACGTTGTCACGGCGGACTTTCACATCGACCGCGTTTGCGAGTACTTCGCCACGCATGAACTCGACGTCCTCGCCGTCCGGCAAGGTGGAGGTGGTCGCCCCACGATGCTTTCGCCACTAATGAACGGCAAAAGAATCTGGATGCATCGGGGCGAATACAAACGCATTGGCACCGTCGCCTGGTGCGACATGGTCAGCAATGCATTTCTGGCTCGTAAGGAAACGATCGCGACGCTGCGTTGGGACGAAGCCCTGAAGACTTACGAGCATTGGGAGTTCTTCTATCGAGCGAGTCATCTCTCGAAGCTGCAGATCGCGGTCGCGACCGATTGTTCCGTCGTCCATGCCCACGTTTCCGGCACAGGCTACCGCGACCTGCGTGGACGATCCAAGTTCCGAGCGATGGGGCTTCGGAAACACGGTTTCCATTCTTTGCGTTATCCAGGAGGTCAAATCGTCCGTGCGTAATCAAGCCACTTTCTGCATCAAGACGATTCATCGTCCGCATTGCTGTGCCGCACTCGTTCGCAGCATTCACGACCACTATGGCGAAAACCGTCCGCTGATCCACGTCCTCGATGACGGCAAACCAGAATTGCGATTCTCGGCCGTGTGCCCCGGCGAAGCCGCAATGGTCGATCGACTGATCGAGACCGAGTACGACATCGGCCTCTCCGCGGGTCGCAATCGGTTGCTCGATGCTGGCGACACACCGATTGTCATCTTCGCCGACGACGATCATCTCGTCACCAATCAAACGCGATTGCCTGATTTGATCGCGACGCTCAACAAACATCACGATCTCGATTTGCTCGCCGCACTCAGTAACAACGAGGAGCGTCCGCGAATGCTACGAGTCGACGGAAGAATCCTGCGGATCGCGTTCGGCAACTATAGGCAGCGGCGCTCGATTCGCTGGTGTCACTACGTCGGTAACTGCTTTGTTGCTTATCGCGACATCCTGCAAGCGATCCGCTGGGACGAATCGCTCAAGGTCGAAGAACACTGGGACTTCTTCTGGCGGGCGAAAATCGCCGGCATGAACGTCGCCGTCGATTTGAATCATTCGTTCAAACACGAACACGTCGACCCGCCTGGCTACATCCGTCGCCGGCCTGAGTTCCTCGACGCAGGTCTAAAGAAGCACGGATTGCGAAAGGTGATTTGGCGATGATTGATATCCCCGCCCTTGAATTCCACCTTGCTCACGGTTGCAACCTTTTGTGCCAACAGTGCAGCCACTACAGCAACTTTCATCTGGCTGGGCAAATGCCGACGCCGGATGATGCGCGGGTTGAGTACTCGCACTGGTCGCATCGAATTCGACCAAATCGGTTCGCTCTGCTCGGCGGCGAGCCTTTGTTGAATCCTCACCTGATCGAGCACCTTTGGTTGGCCCGTGAATCGTGGCCCAATTCCCATTTGATGCTCGTCACAAACGGATTCTTCCTTGATCGCCACCCAGACTTACCGGGCACTCTCGTCGAAACCGACTGCCGACTTGAAGTCAGCCAGCATGGCACGCACGAACCCTATCTGGCGCGATTCGACGAAGCGAGGAAGACGGTGTGGCAATGGCGAGCCGACTTTCCCGGCATCCAAATCAAGATTCGCAAGTCGCATCGCGGTTGGATGCGGCAGTACCGAGTTGAAGACGGCAAGCCAATGCCGTTTAATTCTAAGCCCGCTGCAGCATTCAAAATCTGCATGCAGAAAACTTGTACTCAGCTTTTTCGCAGATGTTTATTCAAGTGCCCCGCACTTGCCTACCACGCATTGATGGAGCGACGACTGCGGATCGAGACTGTCCCTGCATGGAAAATGTTTCGTGACTACAAGGCATGCCCACCGAGCGCAAACGCCGATGAACTGCGATCGTTTGTTGAGACCAAAGCGATTCCTCAATGCGGACTATGCCCAAGCAAGCGTGTTCCGTTCAAGCACCCCGACCCGACTCAAAGGAGTGAGATTCGATGACTTTCCCACCTGGTTCAGGCAGCGGAGATATCCCGCCACCATGGTATCCATTTATTCCACCATTCGATCCACCGGGCGATCCATCACCACCGACTACACCCGCTCCGCCTGAGGGTTCAAGTACCGATGACGATACGTCCAGCGACGAGCGTCCTGACTGGTGGCCCGACGATTTCCCGTGGCCGCCTTCACCCGAAGAACCGGTTGTGATCGAGTCACCGCCGCCGATTCACGTTTGGCCACGACTACCGCCGGACCATCCCTATCACGTTCCGCCTGGCTACTCAGCACCTGACAACTTGCCACCGGGCCACCCCGGCGAAGCCTATCCTGGAATGCCAGATTATCCCGTCGTGCATCCCGGTGATTGGGGCGACGATTGGTCCAGCTATCCAGGCTTGTACGACGACTAAATTTTGTAGGCGCGCAAGACCATATTACACACAAGCCAGCATCATGCTGGCTTGTGTCGTTTGGTATCGCTCGTATTCGATTTATGGAAGGGAATGTACAACTACCACTTCGCAAAAGAACGTTTCATTTCAACACGGAGACACGAAGTGGCCAAGAAAAAAGCAACCAAAGCAGCCGTCAAGAAAACGCCTGCCAAGAAGAAAGCATCAACGCTCAACGACATCTACGATCAGGTTTCGAGAAAAGCCGACACGCAAGGTGTGAAAATCAACGTCGCTGAGACCAAGCGAGTGCTGGCGTGCTTTTTCGACGTGCTCGAAGACTACAAACCGGCCGATGCGTTCGACTTCGTTGCCAAAGGTCTGAAGCGTGCAGGTACTCGGCGGCGCTAAGATGACGGCGAAGCAGGTTCTATCAGCGCTTCGTGGGGTGGCTCGCGAAGATAAGGCCGCGTTCTTGCCTGGGTTCTTCAAGGCTGTGCCCGGTGGGTACGGTTTTCCAGCAGCTTCGACGCGGCGCTGCAATTCATACGCGAACATCATCTGCGCCAGTTTGCTCTGGGCGTAGGAATTCCAGGCGGTGTAGGTCTTGTCGAAGTTGAGGTCGTCAAACTGAATTCTCTTCAGCCCCATTTTGTAGGCGTTGCTACCGACAACCACGATCCGCCCCGCCGACTCTTCGATCCGATCGAAGAGCAGTCCACAAAGTAGGAAATGACCAAAACCGAGCTTGCGATCTGTCATCGTGCCAACTGGAGGGTCGACGGAATGTTGATTCCATCCAAGACAAGAAATCGCCGCAAGCGATGTGACAAGGATGCGATGGATGTGCCGGAACATGGGATTCTCTTCAACTATTCGCGAGCCAACAAAACGAGAATGCAAGTACCGTTGTCGGTGACGTTGTTGTCCATGGTCGTTACTACGAACGAAGCGATTGCTCGACCACGTCGCCCAATACACGCATCGCGTCTTCAGCTTTATCCGACGGGACGAAAAGGTGGTCATGAAAATAGGCTGAGATTGCATTGACGCTGATGCCGTGTTCAGCCAGCTTCTCAGTAACGACGGCAAGCAAACCAATCGCCTCAAGGCTGGAGTGCACTTTGAGAGTGATCTTCCTGCAAGGAAAAGTGAAGTCGAGATGGTTCGCTTCCGCTTCGTCCTTCGCAAGTATCAGCGTCAAACCCTCCTCTTCAAGAAACTGACCGATGGGGAGAAGACCAAGTTCGGACGCAACTGCCGGTTCCAATGAGCAAAACACAAATTCGCCGTCTTGCAATTCCGGCCGCATGTTTTGCAGCAATGTCAGCAGCTTCGATTCGCCGTTCATCTGTTTTGCCATCGTATTTGTGCAGCGTTTGGAGTCTGTCGCACTGTGCTCGCCTTTTGCATCATCTGCGTTGTCGGTTGGCGTTCTGGTAAGGGGAAGTTGCAAACTTCAAGTAGCTTAGCAAAATAGTCTGACCAACTCTGGTGACTACGACCCGCGGCTTGGCGGAAGTGACTTTCGTTGTTCGCTGCTCCGTTGCGGATGACAAGCTTCCACCTGGTGAGCTTCTTCGGTGTCTCGGCAAGATTCGCCAGAACCATCTCCCGATCGTAGTCCAGTTGGTGGCCCACAAAACGCCGCCAAGATTTCAGCGTGACGCGTTGACTTCGATGCGCTCACTACCTAAAAAGAACGTGACGACTACAACTGTACTGCCATTTCGGCCCGGACGATGCGCGACGTACCCGGTTAGGATAAGACGACGCCCTTGGATAAGGAGCGTTTTCATGGCATGGTTTCTGGTTATTGTCGCGGGTCTGATTGAGTCCGCATGGGCTGTCGGACTGAAACACACCGAAGGCTTCACAAGACCAATCCCCAGTCTCTTGGTGATTTCGGGAATCGTCGCCAGCATGTATCTGCTAGCCGTTGCCGCGCGAACACTGCCCATTGGAACGGCTTATGCCGTCTGGGTCGGTATCGGCACGCTGGGCGCGATCATTCTGGGCGTGATACTTCTTGATGAACCATTGAGCCTCGGTCGCGGCTTCTTTTTGACACTGCTGCTGGTAGCCATCGTCGGCCTGAAGATCACTGCACCCATTGATGCTGCAATGGGCCCGGAAAAAACAACTTGTCTCAAAGCACGGCCTTGAAATTCTTGCTCCGCGTGATGCGGCGATTCCAATCAGACGTTTACTCAATTAGCACCCCATGTCATCCGCTTCATTAAATCCCGCCGTTGAGTCAACCCGTCGTGACAACTTGGTCGGTTCGATTTGGATGGTGGCAGCGATGGTGCTGTTTGCCATCGAAGACGCTTCGATCAAGGTGGCGTCGACGCACGCGCCGGTCGGACAAGTAATGATGCTTTTCGGATTGGGCGGCGCGTTGCTCTTTGCGTTGTACGCTGCCAAAAAAGGAGACCGGCTCATCGCGCCTGCGGTGCGGTCTTCCTCGATGCGGTATCGCATGCTATTTGAAGTCGGCGGCAGGCTGTTCTACTCGATGGCCGTTGTGCTTACACCTTTATCCGCCACGACCGTGATCTTGCAAGCGACTCCTCTGGTCGTGGTTGCTTTCGCCGCGATGCTGTTTCGTGAGCGTGTCGGCATTCGTCGTTGGTTCGCAGTGTTCGTTGGGCTTGCCGGAGTGATCATCGTTGTCGGTCCCGGACGTGACAGTTTTTCCATGCTTTCCATTCTGGCCGTCTTGGGAATGCTGGGATTTGCCGGACGTGATCTTGCTAGCCGAGCGGCGCCGCCCACCGTAACGACGGCCGTCCTCGGATTGTACGGGTTCATTTCCGTGCTCGTGGCGGGAAGCGTGATTGCAATTTGGAGAGGCGGACCGTTTTTGTGGCCTGAACTTGCGCTGTTGCTACCTCTCATTGTCGCTGTGTGTGTCGGCGTAGGCGCGTATGCCTGCCTGATGAAAGCGATGCGAACAGGTGACGTGTCAGCGGTGACTCCCTTCCGATATTCTCGCCTGCTGTTTGGCGTCGGCTTGGGAGTCTTCTGGTTTCAAGAAACTCTCAGTTCGCAAATGATTGCGGGTTCCGCACTGATTGTCGCTTCGGGGCTGATCATCATCGGCCGCCGCTCTTGACTGCTGATTCTTTGCGACCTAAAGGTGCTCAAATGACAAACCATCCAATTGCTGTCCGTTGATTCGGAGCGTCAGTCCGTGAGTTCCGGAATACAGCGTGTAGGTCGTCTCGTTGGCTCTGAGCACGTGCCCATTTGTGATACGCGATGTGAACATGCACCTGATGCCGCGTTCAGAATCTTGTGA
The DNA here is from genome assembly GCF_039541335.1 of Novipirellula rosea. Classification (NCBI taxonomy): domain Bacteria; kingdom Pseudomonadati; phylum Planctomycetota; class Planctomycetia; order Pirellulales; family Pirellulaceae; genus Novipirellula; species Novipirellula rosea. The sequence goes on from NZ_BAABGA010000010.1 coordinate 96,455, forward strand.
ACTTGGACTTGTGTCGCTGCCGGATTTAAGAACTGAGCCGAGGACCGTAAGGCCGCAGGTTCCGCGCCGATACGCGGCCGCTTACGCGTCGCCGCTCACAAAATTGACGCTGTCCAGCTTGGCTGCGGCTACAAACATGTCGCCTTGGTCGCAAGGATTTGGCTGTAGATTACAGGTAGCAACTCGTGAGTCAATGGTTGAGGGAGAATCTGGTTCGTTCTCGCGCCCCTTGTACAGATTGGACAGCCGGGTCACTTAGCAACGCACGACCAATTTCTGCCGTAGTCGACGAGGCAACGAGTCCTGACGCACGGGACTCGTCGCCTCGTCCACTACCAAGCCCGACACTTCAACATCGTCCGTTGCCTCGTTCGTTGTCCCTCGGCGTATTTTTGAAACGCCTTCAAGAACAGGTCGTGTCTGCCATCATTTCTTCGCGCTGGCTTTAGGCTTCTCTGTAAACGGAATCACAGGACGCTTCATTTCACTGTCGACATCACGAAACACCCAAGGTTCCCAAATTTTTCGTACCTCTCGCCACTGCTGAAGTGTTCGCGTTGGATACCAGGAAGGAACTCCGTGTTTTTTGAAGTCGTATTTATCCGCATGATCCTGAACCCACTGACCCACCGTTTGCTCAGCGGGACGCTCTGGTGGGAAGACATTTTGAGCGCGGAAATCGTCGGAGACTCCCTGGTCGCGAATCACTTCGTCTCGCCAACGATTGAGTTCTGCCAACAGTTCCGACTTCACTTCGGCATATTTTGGATCGTCGGCGATGTTGTGGACTTCGTGTGGGTCGCCACGAAGGTCGAATAGTTCGACCGGCGGTTTGCTTGGCGACAGAAAGGCTGCTTGTTCTGGCGTAAGTTTTCCTTCCAAGTTCAAGATGTTCAGTTCAGCAAGCGGCGGATACGCTCCTTCTTTGTAGAAGCTGAATTGGCAGTAAGCTCGCTCCGGCATCAGATTCAAAATCAGTTTAAAGTCCTTTGACCGGATGCTACGCATTGCATCGTGAGTCGTATCCATTTTGTCGCGAGCGGCGAAGGTGTATCGGCGCTTATTCACTTCGTCGCTCAGCAGGCTCTTTCCGTGCAGGGGCACGGACGGGGTGACTCCGGCCGCTTCGAGAACCGTCGCGCAGATGTCGATCGACATCACCAAATCATCATTGACCTGCGCCGGTTCAACGTGCCCCGGCCATCGCATGATCATGGGAATCCGCGTTCCTTCGTCGTACAGGAACTGTTTTCCGCGAATGTGGCAGCGTCCATGATCGCCAATGAAAAACACGATTGTGTTGTCAGCCAGCCCCTCATCAACGAGACGTTTTAGAATGGCGCCGACCTCGCGGTCGACCAGTTGCATTTGCTCCAGCCCGTTCGCCCAATCTCGACGAATGAAGGGCGTGTCCGGATAGTACGGTGGCAACTCGACGTCCTCGATATCAATGGGACGCTCGGGGTCACGATTCCACGATCGGTGCGTGCCACCAAAGGTGATGCGGGCGAAGAAGGGCTGATCCGGTTTGCGGTTCTTCCAGTCCTTCAAGTCCATAAAAAGTTCTTGCCGCGTGTCAGGTAGGAAATTGCAGTCCGTTTTCCAGCTCATCAAGACGGTGTAATAACCTGCATCGGCGAGAAGGTGTGGGATTGGCCGGATGCCATACGGAAGGGGCTTCTTGTCTTCGGTCCGGTGTTGGTGCGCGCCGATATAGTTTTGGTGAAAGCCAGTCATCATCGCGGAACGCGACGTCGAACAGACGGGCGACGTTGTGAAAGCACGTTCGTATCGAATGCCCTCCGCCGCCAACTTGTCCACATTCGGAGTATGGATGCCCTTCGTGCCATAACACGACAGATCCGGACTCCAATCCTCGATGGTGATCCACAAGATGTTTGGTCGCGTATCTGCCGCGGGCGCGGTTGACGTGATCGTGGCGGACAGAAGTAGAACAACAGGGAAGATCTTCGCTGACAGTCTCATTGAGTATCGGTTGTTATCGAGGGTTCGGGAGGGGTGAAATTGGTGTTCATTTTTTCGGAGCGATCCAGGCAACAAAGCCTCCGCCGCTGGGCATCTCTACAACAAGGGATTCATCCGCGTTGACCGCCATTGTCGTCAGACGCATTGGCACGGCATGAGTCCATTGCTTGCGATCAGCTTTTTGATTGACTCCGATTCTTTCGACATTCACGAGAGCTCCCTGAAGGTCATCCCGGATGCAAGTTGCTGTGTATTTGCCGTCGCCCAGAAAATCTAAAGCAACTTTTGCGTTTCGAGCGTCGGGACCGTTCAGGATCGCAACAAACCAATCGTCACCGCGGCGGCGTGCCAACACCGTCATTTCGCCGATCTTGCTGTCGGGTAGAACGATGGTTTCATCCCAGACGGTAGGCATGGCTTGCAGAACCGGCAGCGCGTCTTTGACATGCGGCGACTTCATCATTGTGTCAGGGTGTTCTGCAAAGACTTGCAACGGTGACAGGAATGCCACCGCCGTCGCCAGTTGGTGGGCAAGCGTGGTCGGACCGGGGTTGGTATACAAAATTGGCGTGTAGTCGGCATGTCCAACCGCGAAACGTGTGAAAGGCAAAGCTGCGTTGTGCGATGCTGTCAGCGGTCCTTCCTTCATTTTGTTGACTTCGATGCCACGTACGCCTTCGCGAGTCATTTCGTTGGGATAAGTTCGCGATTCGCCCGTCGAGCTGTGACACCCATGGAAATTGATCATCAACCTACGCTCGGCCGCGTGCTTCAAGGCTGCGATCTCAAAGTCGATCAATTCCTTGGATTCGCCGTTCATGAAATCGATCTTCAGCCCCGCAGCACCAATCGCGGCGACACGATCAAAGTAGACACGCATGATCGCATAGTCGTTGGTCGGATCGATGATGTCTTGAGAATGCACCCAAAGCCACACGCCGACATTCTTCTGGGCCGCCCGGCTACACAATGATGCCGCCGTCTTCCACGGATCATTCCAATCCTTCCAGCCATCATCGATCAGTGAATATTCAAAGCCCAACTTGGCAGCCCAGTCGATGAACTGTTCTTGCGTCTGCGGACTTCCCAGCCCGAGTGTCTCCCAACTCCAAACACAACGCCCCGACTTGATATAGCTGGTGTCAGCAAACAGCTCGGGATCTGGTGCCGGATTGAGATTGTTGATCAGGTCACTGGTCGCAAGCTCGGTCAAGTTGTCAGCAAACAACGTGACCCGCCAAGGAGTCGTAATGGTGCCAGCGACGTCAAAACCTTGGTCTCCCTCACTGAAATCAGCGACGAAGGTTCGCTCTCCCACTGCTCGCAACCGCATGCCGCTGTAGTTGTAGGTCGCAGCTTTGGTGACCGCCACAAATCCTTGCTGCTCGGGCAACTCGAAGACGATGGGCGTTCCCTGCACAGGATCGCTGGGTGAGATGGTCGGCAACTGGTCGATGTCGGCTGCCAGCCACTCTCCGGCGTAGGACTTGAGTTTCCATTTTTTAGTGTTTCGCTCGAAGAACCACGCTTTCAGTCCGGCTGGAAGCTTCCAACTGGAAGATTCACCATCGACATGCTGCGTTCCTGTACCAAGATGATCTCCAGCGTTGGGCACAACGTACCGATAGGCGACTCCATCATCGTAGACTCGCAAATGAACAGCGTAGTGTCGGCCGGATGTCATGTGTGTGATTGGGAATTTCCACTCCACACAGTGATTCGTTGCGGTGCTATGGTGACCACGAGTCGCGTACTTCTCGTTGATCACAGACTTCGTTGGTGGCCCAATTTTCACACCGTCGCCCAGGTCAACTCCCTCGACCGTGATGCCCAGCACAGACGGCCGCACGATCTGCCTGCCACGAAAACTCGCTTGATAGCGAATTCGCAATTCCTCGTCGACGAACAATCTCGCCGAGACGCTGCCGTCCGGACTCAACGCGGTGTGAATCGTCTCGTTGTTTTGAGTGCTTAAGACGGATTGCGCCGTAGCGACGCAAGCTTGCAAAAGCACTCCGACCAGAACGATTGTTGGCGCCACGCCTTGCAACGACTGCAATGGGTTCCACAGCGTTGATCGAGTTTGCCGAGTCACGCCGTTCAATTGCCTTGCTCCTGTGAGGTGTTTTCCTTTGCATCAACCACAACGATCTGGACGGCGTCGGCGTAAACGCTTCCCTTGACGCCTTCATTGGCGAGCGTGACGGAGATCGGCTCACCCGCCCGGACATCGAATTCTCCGAGCGACTGAAACGGCTCGGGCTTTGTGGCTTTCTTCATATTCAGCCAGACCTTTAATGTCTGTCCCCCGGCCTGGATGACAACGGGGACGCGATCCGAATGGGATGCGTGGGGCTGGTAAGCCAGGCGAACATCGTACCGCCCTGGCTCTTCGATTTTTGTGCGGAACACCATGCTGGCCGGTTTGTCGGCTTTAGTAAATCGATAGCCCAAGCCCACGAACCCCTGGATGCCAACGCCTTCGAACCAACGGCCTTCCATTTCGGCGTCTACATCGTCGATGACAATTCCCACCAGCGAACCCGGATCGATGCCGGGAACCTTGCCTACGTCCGTCGCCTGCTTCATTGAGCCTTCCGGAATAACAATCCTTTCAGAGACAGATTCTCGATATGCCTTACCCGGCAATTTCAATAGCCCGTCCAATTCGCTCCAATAGTTTTCGTAGATGTCTCGCGGCGACGTGTTGTGCAGCACGCACAGGCTGGCCGCTTTTCCGACCACCTCACCCATCATGCCACAAGTCTTCATGACGCGCGTCGTCCCCAGGGCTTCGTGCGTGACACTGATGTTGCGTCCTGCCATGAACAGGTTATCGATGTTGCGTGAATAGAAGCAGCGATAGGGCACGGGATACCCGTAACTGCGATCGACCCGTTTGTCGTGTACTGCAATTGAAATGAACGGATTGTCGGGAAACTTCTTGGCGTACTCCTCTTTTCCATAGTGCAAATCGATCGACCATGTACTGGGAACACAGCCGTCTTTAAAGTCTCGCTTGGCGATGATGTCTTCCTTTGTCAAAACAACGTCGCCCAACAACCGTCGCGATTCGCGTGGGCCACCGATGTAAGCGATCCACGTCAGGTACGCCGTCTTATGATCTGCGGCACCGTCGCGGTTCTTCATCGCATTGAACGCGCCATACACCGCACGCAGGTTCCAATCTCGAATCCCTTCGGCATCGCCGAGCGGGTCTTTGTCAAAGCCACTTTCCCAGAACCACTGGCCATGATGGTCGCGGGGATAGGGGAAGTCAGCCATCTCCAGGTCGAGCGCCCAGGGCGTTTCCGGAAACGACCGTGGTTCTTCGGCCTCGTCCCAGGCCCACATGTTACTCATCCCCATCCGGCCATCCGGCGTCATGTCCCAATCGGCCTTCGCGAGGTAGCCGATCGTGCCATGGCCCGTGCAATCTGCGAACAGCCTGCCGGAAAACTTCAGTTGCTCGCTCGTCTTGGTATTGAACGCGGAGACGCTGCGAAGCATGTCGCCTTCGGTATCGACCTGGTAGGCGTGGTGGTTCAGGAATAGATCGATGTTCTTTTCGGCGCGGACAATGCGCTCTTTCTTGGCATCCTCAAACTCTTCGTAGGTTCCTGGCGATTTTGTGGCGCGGTCACAAAACTCCTCGACGATCTCGCCGATCCGGGTGTACTTGCCGCGACGTATGTTGCCCATCGCCCAAACGCGGATTTCGCTTGAGCCGTTGCCGCCGAGCACTGGGCGATCCTGGATGAGTGCGACTTTGCAGCCCATGCGAGCAGCGGAAATCGCCGAAGCCATTCCGGCGTATCCTCCACCAATCACAACCAAGTCATAGTCGGGTTTTTCGGTGGGCTGTTCTTTCAATCCCAATCGCTGCCGCCGCCAAGTCGGCAAGATATCAGAAGTGTTCGGAGGAGGCGTGTTTGATTTTGAAAAAAGAATTGCATCGCATCGACCGTCGAATCCAGTCAGATCGTGAAGTGCAACCTTGACCGGTTGCTCATCCGAAACAGTAACTGTGCCGCCGTCTTGCCAAAACCACTCCGCTCCGTTGGTGCCAAACGTCTCGCCGAGCGGCTGGCCGTCGACAACCACTTGAAAGCGACCCGGCTGGCCTTCCGCATTCCAGCGAGCCACCCAGTCTTTCGTTCGCACCCAAACGTGGTACTCACCCGCCTCAGGAAATTCGACGGTCGTGGTCGCGTCGTTCACCGGCCGACCCAAACCATGAGCCAACAGATATGGCGAGCCCATCTCGCGAATGAACTGAGTATCCAGTTTCCAACCGCCGTGCTCTTCAAAGCTCTCCGCCTCGACGAGAATGTCTTGGGCGCTGACAACTGTTAGTGACAGAAACGTAAGACTGAATGTGGTAACCGTGGCGAGGATTTTTGTTATTGTGTATCGATCTAACATAGTTATTGCGCAAACAAAGTAATGTCGGAACATTAGAGGGACTCCACGACCAACGGAATTTGGATATTGAACGAGTGCCGGACGTTGTTTTCATCGATTCGGTCAGCGGCACATACGAGTGCGATAGGTTTGCCTTCTTCGACAACCACCTGAGGTCGTTCGAGATGGTCTAGTTGTTCGGTGGTCCCATCTTCCCAGGTGATCGTGCGGTCGGATATCTCGTGGTACCTGGCCGGCTGCCAGTCGATTCCGTCCATCGAGTCGTAGTGCACGAGTGAAAAGACGCGTTTCTTGCCTTCGTGTTTGATCCGTTTGACAATCGCTCGATACTTACCTTCCTGATACCAGATGTAGGGGTCTTCGGCAGGGAAACGCTCGCCTTCAAACGTGAAGACCGGGTCTCGCACTTTCTTGAACGGTCCGGTCGGCGAGTCACCGATTGCCACCATGTGAACGACGGGGCCGCCATTGGGCATCGGGAACTTTTTACCCACCGCTTTGTAGACCATCAGGATTTTTCCATCGGGGCGCTGGCAAACCGATGGATTGGAAGTCATCAACGCGTCGGCGGCCGTGTCATCATCGCTCACGTCAAGTACGGGCGAGTCCAATCGCGTCCAAGGTCCCGACGGATCATCGGCAACAGCAACGCCGATACGTTGATTGTTGCGATGTTGCCAATTGAGTAGCGGCTTGCCCGGATAACCAACGATCTCTCCATCACCCGTGTTGCCCATGTGATAGAGATAGTACTTGCCGTCAAACTTGTGAACGGTCGGATTGTGAGTACACCAACCGTCCCAGTGCTCTTTGCCGCGACGTGGTAACGCAACACCCTGATGCTCGAAGGGGCCGAAAGCAGTGGGTGCGGTCGCGTAGGCGATCTCGGAATCGGTGACCCAGGCCCAGCCCAGTTTTTTCGGCCAGCGGGAATACAGCATGTGGTAGCGGCCATCTTCGCCCTTCACGACGCTGCCGCCCCAGTGGCTCCATGCTTCACTGCCAAAGATGGACGGCTTGGCAACGGGGCCAAAGCTGATTTTCAGGTCCGAAGCGGACTCTGATGAATTGGCTTGGACGTGAGGAATGATCGACGCCGGGATTTCCAGTTTTCCATCGTGTGCCCCAGCAGCGAAGTCGCTAGCGGCGTAGCTGTTTTCCTTGGTCCAATCCACTTCAACGCGTCCGTCACCAAGGACGATGCGCCCGAGCTTCTTGCGAAACCAATCAGCGAGTTCGACGTAGTCTTTGTCGCCGGCGACATTGTTTTGCTCTCTGGGATCGACTCGCAAATCGAACAACGCGAGCTCTACGTCCTCGCGTGGAGCCTCCAATGCCCACTTCACGTTTTCGCCCGGAGCGTGTCCCCACTTGCTGCCGAACATTCCATTCTTCTCACGGGTTCGCATCGAAAAGGCAAAGTCGTCACTACGCAAGTACGCACGTGGTCCAATCGAGTGATTCATTTCGCCGAGAACATATTCGCGTTTGAACTCGCCGCTAAAAGTTTCATCAATGGGACGCCCGTCGAAGTGGGCGAATCGTTCTTCTGCTAAATCGGCGCCGGCGAGATTCAAGAACGTGGGTGCAAAGTCCACGAACTCGATTGGATCGTGGCAAACGGTTCCGGCCGGGTAGCGTTTGCCGTCAGACGAAACTGCAATCACGGCACAGTGATTGGATGTATCGTACGGCGCGAACTTGTTCTCACCTCCCTGTTCACCTAGATGCCAACCATGGTCGCCGATCACATACAGAATGACATATTCGCGGTTTTGCGTTTCACTGTATGCCTTGAATTCTTCGACCGCTTTTCCAACCAGATGGTCGCCCATGGCACAGAAGGCATAGTAGTCGCGAATCGCCTGCTGTTTGGCTTCCGGCGTGAAAACGTCGAAGTCCGATTTCTTGAACCAGTTGACCAACTGCGGCGGCAGCTTTTCAAGTTCATCCTTGCTGAAGTCTGGCACGTTGTAAGTCTTGCCCGCAAACTTGTCGCGAAACTCTTTGGACGGCAGTACGGGCGTGTGCGGGAAGTGGAAGCCGACGTTGGCGAACAACGGTCCGTCGGTCGGTGCGCCTTCGATCTTTCTCCCCCACGGTGTTTTGTATGGTTTACCGGTGTTCTGCACAAAGTCGATGAAGCTTGAGGCGATGTGACCATCTTGGGTCGTCATCGTTGGCTGCGGGCTGACGCCGCCGACGGGCGAGTTGTCTTCCATACCGACGCGGTATAGCAGGTCCAGCTCCTTGTCGATGCGGTTTCGCTTTGCCTGATCCTCCTCGCTGCGTGGCCCCTCTTTGGGCGTCTGGATATAGATACTGCCATCGGGCATCGCCCAAAACGCTTCGTCGCCGGATGCTTTTCCCTTGTCCCAGGTCTTCCGGTGAAACCAATCTACGGCTTCGTGTTTGTACAGTTCCTTTTGGTCGATGCTGACCTGGTAGGGAGTGGTCTTTTTCAATTTCTTTTCGTCCCAGTCGAAACTGGCAAAACCGCTCTTGCCGAACAACGCGGTTCGGTAGCCGGCGTCGGCCATCAGTTGCGGAAACATCGGCTTGCAAAAATCTGCGGACTGATGTCCGGACTCGAATCCGTATTGTGCGCAGTGGTGCGGATACATGCCGAAGATCATCGACGTGCGACTCGGGGCACAGCCGGGCGAGTTGCAGTAGGCGCGAGTGAACAGCACACCTTGTTTGGCGAGTTCGTCGGCCTTTGGCGATGAGACGTAGCCGAGCCTGCTGTTGTCCTGCCCGATGGTAGCTCGGTTGTAAGCACTGATCGAATCGGCACGATGATCGTCGGTGATGACCCACAGGATGTTGGGCTGTTCGGCGTGCAGCGGGTTCGTCAGCCACGGATTGGCACAGATGAACACGGATAGGAGCAGGAGTGGATATCTGGTTCGACAAAGTGCGTGAGCGTTTTTGTTCATTGCATGTATGTTCGCGATTGAGTTCGGGGTTTGCCTATTTCTACGACTGGGACTTCAGTGGCGTCCAAAAGAGTTTTTGACCGCTAAATGATCTGGTAGTGGACGAGGCAACGAGTCCGATTGAAGCGACGTGTGAAGGGACTCATTGCCTGGGATGGTGAAACGTTCGTTCTTTGTGAGCCGAAGGCGCTAGCCTCGGGCCTTACATCGGCGACGATATGATTCGAGACGCCCGCGGCTAGCGCCGTCGGCTCAGTTTTAATCATCGCATTTGTTGCCTCGTCCACTACCGAACATCTAATTCGCGACTTTCAAAATGAAGTTGTCGAAGGCAATGGATTCCCCATTCACCGTGAATCCCAGTTTTGTCTTGGTAGGATGATCGAAACCGGGCGACCTCAAGCTGGTTGCCAGCTCGCCATCGAGAAACGCTTTCATCACGTCGCCCTTGATCCGCACCCGCAGGTTGTGCCATTGGTTTGGTTTGATTTCCACTTTGACGGCCGACTGCGTGGACTCCATGATCTCGGCTAGCTTGGCCGCCTCGTCGGAGGAAAGGTTCTTGTTCTGTCGTTGCTTTCGCACTTCCAGATTCATGCTGCCCGTCTTGTCGTCGCTGATGCTCAGTAGTTTCGGTGAAATCGAAACGCGACAGATGTGCCCGGCGTGAACTGATTTTTCGTTTTCATCGTCGATGACAAAATTGAATCGTGTTCCTCCCTGGAATTGAAAATCAAACTGGATGTCGACATCATCGAAATCTCGCTCGACTCGAATCACCGAACCGTGATCCTCTCTCGTTTGCCGACCGATCAAAACACCGTCGGCTACCGACCAGCCATCCTCCATTCCGCGACCGATCGAATAGTCAGTTCCGACTTCCGATCTGTCTTCGTATTGATCCTCGAAGACCACCGTCCATCCTTGGTTGTCCGAAGCGGAAGCTGATTTGGCTGCGGAGTTCTCCTTCTTGTTCTTGTTGGTGCTCTTGTTGGTGCTCTTGTCGTTTTTCTTGCTCTCGTCCGTTTTCTTGTCGGCTTTGGATGGAAAGTCGGAACCCGGAGCATCCGGCTCCGTATCAAACAGATCGAACTCCGGCAGCACAACGAGAAGTTCGTCTCGTTCGGCGCGGTGCAGCTCTGACACTTCATTCCAATTCGTTATCTCCGGAAAACTGATCAGGTCCGCCGGTTCCGCCGAGACATCCCACCAGCGGTCATTGCCGTCTTTCATTACCAGTTCGCCGCGAATGATTTGTCGCTCGCGACTGTAGCCGTAAACCCAATCGCGATGCTTCGGCCGGTCGGTGAAAAGAAACGGCACCAGGCTTTCGCCGTTGTGTGCGTAGTCACCCGGAATCGCGACGCCGGCCAGTTCCGCGATCGTCGGCAACAGGTCAGACATGTTGACCAGAACATTCTGCTCGCCGTGCTTCGTCATGCCGGGAGCGTAAATGATCAGCGGAACGTGAACGCCTTTTTGCTTTTCGTGACTGTTTTTGCCGTAGCCCGCCGTGCCATTGTCGGCACAGAAAATGACGATTGTGTTATCAGCGATTCCCATTTTCTGCAACTTGTTGCGATACAGCCACATCTGGTAGTCGAGATAATTGATGTGGTGATGAATGCCGATGTCCGTGACCGTATCGTGCGTGTCATAGTCACCGTTGTCGCCGGTAATGTTTGGCTCGGTGCGGGTATAGCCGTCTCCGTCCCACTCGATCACGGGCGTCCCAGGCCAGGTCTGGCCGTTTTTCGGATTCAGCCAGTCGAAGGCACCGTGGCCAAGGTGCGTGGTGTGATACACAAAGAACGGCTTGCCCTGCTCGTGCTGCCGATCCATGAAGTCAAAGATGAAATCCAGTTCGACATCGGGTCCGTAAGTGCCCAGCCCAAACGATTCGATCGATTCCGGCGTGTTCGGCCACCACTGAAAATCTTTGTCGTCATGGTTCATCAGACGCACGTGTGGAAAGAAATACCAGCCGTGTTGATCATAAGTATCGTAAGGCTCACCGGTGTCCTCGTTGATCACCAGTTTTTGGCCGTCCACCATCTTTTTGACGATCTTAAAGTCGGTGAAAGGGTTGTCTTTGTCCTCCAGATTCCCGGGAGTAAAGCAGCCTTGGGCGAAGCCGAATTGACTCAAGTCACCTGCCATCTGCGTCTTGCCCGCCCAGTACGTCGCGTAGCCACCTTGTTGAGCCACATGCCCGATCTGCAGCGGCGAGCTTTCGTACAGCGGCCACGTTGTGATCTTACCTTTCTCGTCCCGGTATCTTCCCTTGTAGGAGTTGTTCCACCACTTGTGCAAATGCGCGAATCGCCCGGTCATCATCATCGCCCGGCTGGGAGAGCAAACGACCGATGCCCAGGCGGTTTTGACCCAACAGCCGTCCTCGGCCATCTGGTCCAGGACCGGAGTGTTCGCACGTACCGCCGGATTGGAACTGTCATTCCCTCTGCCTTCAGTCCATGTGGACGAACCGTAGATCGGCAGTTCACGCGCACTGATGTCGTCGGCGAAGACCAAAATAATGTTGGGGCGTTCGGTTGCTTGCGCGATGTTGGCATACGCAAATGCGCAACACAGGAGCGTGCAAAATCGAAGTTTCATGGGAGGTTCCTGCGAATCGGAAAAAAGAGGGGAGTCGTAACACAGGCTGCCAGCCTGTTGCAAACCCGCCAATACAGGCAGGCTGCCTGTGCTACGAAATAAGTTTGATCCGTATCATTAGAGCGCGTAATACTGCTCCCAGCCTTTGCGGGGCGTGTCCTTGAGCAACGCATTGGCAGCAGCGTTGTTGGTGATCTGTTTTGTTTCACGATCGAACAACAGCTCTCCGCCGAGACGCTGAGCCAGACAGCCGAGGGCCAGCACTTGTGAGAGCGGACCGGAAACTGAGAACGGCGAACGTGTTTCCTCGTCGCCGCGACAGGCCAGTAGGAAGTTTTCGTAGTGGTCTGAGTTCGTACCAAACTTGGTGGGAATGCCTTTTTCCTCAAGAGCCTTGGCCTTTTCAGAATCCAGGGCCTGGAGTGTGTGGGCATGGCTACCGCCTTGGAAAACCGTGTCGCCGGCATAAATAAACTTTCCAGGTTGCTTCGTATCCAGCTCACGACCGGCGAACTCAGCGGGCAATGGCGGCAGGTTGTCGACACCGTCGTACCAGTCGATGTCCATTGCAGGCAAACCATTCCGTTCGGGGAACTGGAAATTGATCGTCGTCGCCAGAGGAAAGATCAAATCGTTGGGTTGCACCATTTTCGTTGCGGAAATCTTTTCCGGCATCCCCAGTTCCAAAAAGCTGTGAATCGAATCCAGAACGTGCGCGCCCCAGTCACCGAAACAACCTGTGCCGTGTTGATACCAGCCACGCCAGTCACCGGGGTGAAATTTTTTGCTGAATGCGTGAAGTGGCGTCGTGCTGTGCCACAGATCCCAGTCCATGGTGGCGGGCGCCGTTTCGCCCGTCGGCATCGCTTTCAGGTCACCCCACGGATGCCAGCGCCGCCACTTGTTCATGTAGGCATCCACGTGAGTGACCTTGTTCATCACGCCCGCTTCTTTGAGCGCCTTGAATTGAAAGTGGTTATCGCCTGAATAACCTTGGTTGCCCATCTGCGTCGCAACACCGTGCCGCTTGGCCGCGCCGATCATCAATTCAATTTCTTGAAACGTGCGAGCGAGCGGCTTTTCGGTGTAGACATGCTTGCCTGCCGCCATCGCTGCCATCGTGATCGGGAAGTGCGAATGGTCGGGCACCAGGACAACAACGGCGTCGATGTCCTTGTCCATGTCGTCGAGCATCTTTCGCCAGTCTTGAAAGATGCGTGCCTTCGGGAATTTTTCCTTGGTCCCATTGATGTGCTTGTTTTCTGGATCGACATCGCAGAACGCGACAAAGTTGGCGATTCCAGACTTCTCGAAGTTCTCAATGATGCGAGGCCCACGATTTCCAACGCCACACCAAGCGACATTGACCTTTTCGTTGGCACCAACCACATCGCTCCACGATGGCCGGTGAAGGAGAGCAGCGGCAGCTCCGGCACCAGCAGTCAGAATTGCGTTACGTCTTGTGATTTTCATTTCGGAATACCTTTGGGGTGAGTGCCGTAGACGCTAGCCTCGGGCCTGCTTTTAGTAAGTTCCTGGTTGCCCTCAGCGCAACATCAGGAGTGTCAGTCTTCACGCATTTCAAATTCGAGAGTTGGGCCAACGGATGATGGATGGGAGTGCGAAGCGAATGCGTGAACCAGCACGCGTCCATCGCCCGCGACCTTCTTTGTTGCTCGAATGACAACGAACGTGAGCGGCCTATCGGCGTGACTGCGAACGAACTCCGCCAAGCGGTCTGATTCCAGGATGCATTCGCCTGATTTGCGGCTTCGCGGAATCTCGAACTCGCCCACCAACACGCCGTCTTCCGGCGATGGCGCGTCTTCCCAAGTCGATCTTCGATCCCACGATCCAGTGGCAACGTTCGCTACCGCGTAGACCTGGAACACGTTGACCGGAGGAAGACGGCTGGCGAATCCCATCTCGCTTTCAACTTGATTCAATCGCAGCCGAATAGCCACGGCCGCGTCGATGTCGACGCCGGAAGCGTCGAACGAGAAGACCGCTTTGCGATCGTACAGATTGTTTTTCCAACTCGATTTCACCATCAGTAGTTCGCGTGTGCCGGGACTCGTACCGCCACGAACAAAGGTCGATTCATTGCCATCCGTCTGGATCCGCAATGTGGGATTCCCTGGACCAGCGGGTTCCGGGTTCTCTGCCGCCGAGGCTTCTGAGATACCAGAGGAATCGACACGGACCGCCTGGTTGTCTTTCAACAGGACGCGTTCGTCTCTGCTGGGCAAGCCGACCGAAATGCTGCCCATGAGAACCTCGAATTCGGATGTAGCGTTTGCGCTGTCCACATTGACGGCAAAGCTGGTCCCCAGGTCCGTCGCCTCGCCGGAGGGCGTCGCGACAACAAAGCCAATCGCCGAGTCCGGAACTTCGAGGACCGCCGCGCCATCATGCAGAAACGCTCGCATATCCGTCTGCAGTTCCAGACGAGCAGGGGCTTCCAGAATCATGGTCGCCCCGGAATCAAAACGCAGCGTTGCAATTCCACTGATCAGCTGCAGCTCGCCGGCGGGAAGATGTGAACCGACTGACGTCGGCAGGCCACTCACCCATGCGGCGTCCTCGCTGCTGACCAGGGTTGCAACACCATCAGGTGACGAAAACAGATTCCAACCCACGGCAACCAGGATCACTACAGCAAGCGTTGCGACGACAGCCCACTTGATTCCAACCCGTGAGCCGATGGCGCTAACCACGGGCCTTCCCGCGTCGACGGTTGTCGTTGCGCCGCCCGCGGCTAGCACCGTCGGCTCAGATATGCCGCTTGAATCCGCTTCCCCCAGCTGTTCCTGACCGGCGACGTCACGAAGGTTGCAATCGAGCACCAACTCATCTGCGAGGGTTTTCCTGAACTCGTCGTCACTACAGACCTTCGCGTCCAGCCGCGCCACATCGTCATCGTTCAGATTGCCCAGCAAATACTGCTGGATCAGTTCTCGATCGTTCATTGACTGATCCCTCCGCTGGATACATCCACGCCGAGCGTCAGCTTCACGCATTCGGATAACTTCTCGCGAAGCCGGCCGAGTTGTTTGTAAAGAGCATTCGCCGACTTGCCAACGCTCGTAGCGATGTCTTGGACTTCAATCCCGTCGCGGTACGGAGCCAGCACGAGATCTCGCTGTTGGGGTGAAAGTTTCTGAAGGCAGCCTTGCAGCGCATTCAAGTTGGTTTCATATCGCTCGCGGTCGACCGTATCGATTTCGACGGCCAGCAACTTGACTGCTTCCTCCGACAGCACCAAACGACGTCGCCGCGCGGCATTGATCGCGGAATGGCATTTCAGCCGGACGATCACTCTGGCCCAGGGCAAAAAGCCGTCCGCGCTCTCAAGCTGGCCGATTTTCTCCCACATCGTCACGCCTGCTTCCTGCAACACATCGTCGACCGCCATCCAGTCCACCAGCATTGACCTCGCAACCAGACGCAGCACAGGCTCATGCTGCAAAAATAGCTGCATGAATTGCCGTTCAGTCAGGCTTTCGCGGTTGGAATCCTTCTTTGTCATGCTCACCAATGCCTCGAAAAACACCTACCTGCCGCACAATATGGAAATTATCTCATAATCACCGACGGTTAGTTCAGAGACTCCAGCAACTCGCCAACCGTCCTAAGTCCAAAGATTCTGTAGCTCTGGCGTATTTTTCGTAAAATTGCTCCAGGAAGTGGAGTGTACCTGTATGGACGAAAAAGAATCAGAAACGCACGCACTGTTTTTGACGCTCTTCACAGCGAATGAGCCGGCGATCCGAGCTTATGTGCGCAGACTTGTTCCCACACGGCAGGATTCGGCCGACGTGATGCAGAGCATTGCGCTCGTGCTTTGGCGGAAATTTGAAGAACTGCGCAATCCTGAGGAGTTTCGGCCCTGGGCGTTTGGAATCGCCCGATACGAGGCTCTGGGATGGTTACGCGACAAGGCTCGCAATCGACTGGTGCTGGCAGAGGATGTTCTTGAAGTCGTGGCCGAGGAATCGTCACAACAGGAATCTCGACTGGCTGCTCAGCGTGATGCGCTGGCCGACTGTCTGGAGAAACTGCCTGGCGATCAACGAGAGCTTGTTCTGGCAGCGTATGCGCCGGGGGCCAGCATTCAGAACGTGGCCGATCGCAGTGGTCGGACGGTCGCTGCGTTCTATCAATGGCTGCATCGAATCAGGGGCCGGCTGATGAATTGCACACATCGGGCACTCAAGGCAGAGGGCCTGTCGTGATACACGCTGAAGAACTGCGAGTCATGATCGCCGAGTACGCGCGCGGCGAGATCTCTGAAGTGCGACTTCGTCATCTTGAGGCTGCACTTCGTGAAGACGACGGTTTCCGTGCCGAATTCATCGAGTACATGAATGTCGACGCGGCATTGGGTGATCTTGCAGCTCTGTCCGAGTCGGAAATTGCTCAGTTGGACGGGATCGCCACTGCGTCAGGTCAGGTGGCGGACCTTGATACAGGAAGTCATGCGGAGCATGTGACGCTCGTTGAACCAAATGACAGGTCAGCGATCACATCGGTTACCAAACTTGCTCACTGGAAAATCATTGCGGCACTGGCGGCCTGTCTGATATTTGCTGTCGCTTCCTGGTGGCAATTTGGTACGGGCGCAGGAGGAAATGCAAACCACGTTGCACACGAGAATGGCGGAGCAGTGGAATCGGTGCGAGACGTAAACATCGCTGCCTTTGCCACAGTCATGCAGTTGGCGGACGCGAGATGGGTGCATGGCAAGCCTCTGGCCATTGGAGATCGAGTATCAGCGGGGGTGCTTCAGCTGCAAGCGGGCATCATTCACCTTCAGTTTGACAACGGGGTGGGCGTGACACTGGAAGGACCGGCCGAGTTCGAGGTGGCGTCAGTCGACGTGACCCGGCTTCGATCAGGTTTGTTGACCGCGACCGTTCCACCTGGTGCCGAAGGTTTTCGAGTCGATACGCCTTCGGCTCAGGTGGTTGACCTGGGAACAGCATTTGGAATTGATCAGCGAGTTGACGGAACGTCGACTGTTTCGGTGTTCGACGGAGAGGTCGAGATCCTCAGCGGGGAGGACAGTGACAAGCGTCTGCTTACCGAAGGTAGAACAGTGCGGCTTGCCGCCGATGGAAGTATGAGCGATGTGGAGTTTAACTCGCAGCCATTCGAAAAACTCTGGCCGACCGCGTCGGGGATTGCGGGTTCGACCGGTGCGTTTCGTTTTGCTCCGCCATGGCCGCGTGGGCTGAGTCGAATTCAGAGCGATACCGAGATTTTTGTTTTGCCCGAAGGCTACGCGAGCAAGCTGGAGGAGCCATGCCCGATCGACGTGACGGAATCTGAACTGAACACGTCCAGCATTCCCGCCGGACAACGGGTTCGATCTTATCTCCTGCAGTTCAACCCGGTGGACCCGACCGGACAAGAGGCAGCCAGCATCGAGCTCGGCAGCCGGATGCGGCGGATCGAAGGCAGTATCACATTCGACCGCCCGGTGATCGGAATGATCGTGAATGGGGAAACATTGAAGGCCACCGATGAGATCTTCTCGCTCAACAGAGGCCCGATGCGTCCATTCACGCGTGGGCTGGAACTGAGCCAACCACGAACTGCCGATGTCGTATCATTGAGCGAAGACCGTCATACGTTGACGTTGAAACTGGCGGTGTTTGACCTGTTCAGTGACCACGTGCGGGTGATTGTGGACGCCTCACTCGATGATGTTGAAGACTGATTAGCAAATTCCAAATGGAACAACGAATCCATGAATCATCTATCCGCTGTCTTTCCAGTTGGCGCCAATCTGACGATGAGAATTCTCACCGCGATACTGTGTTTGTTCTTCACTGCCAACACGATCATCGCAGAGGAACTCACGGCCGAAGAATTGAACTTCTTCGAGGCCAGGATTCGCCCAGTGCTCATTCGCGAGTGCTACAGTTGCCATTCAAATCAGACGGGCAATGCTCGTGGCGGCTTGAAACTAGATACGAAGCAGCTCATGCATCTGGGTGGCGAATCGGGGCCAGCGATTGTGCCGGGTGAACCTGAAGAAAGCTTGCTGTACAGCGCAATCACGCATGAAGACTTTGTCATGCCGCCTAAGCGGAAATTGTCGCAGAAGATCATTAACGATTTCAAAACGTGGATCGAAATGGGCGCCCCCGATCCTCGTGTGAATGAAGTTGCCAAAGTAAACTCGACGATCACGGCCAAAGACATTCAGCAAGCAAAGGAGTCGTTCTGGGCATATCAAAAGCCACAGTACACACCACCTCACAAAGTTGAGCGGACCGATTGGCCACGCACGACGATCGATCGCTATATCCTGGCAAAGCTTGAACAGGCCGAATTGACTCCGTCCGACGATGCTGAGCCCTATAAAATTCTGCGTCGCCTGACTTTCGATCTCATCGGCCTGCCCCCGACACCTGAGCAGCTTGCTTACTTTGAGTCAGCTTGGAAAAAAGATCCTGACAAGGCAGTGGAATATGTTGTGGATCGCTTGTTGAGCATGGATCAATTCGGCGAACGCTGGGGACGACACTGGTTGGATGTCGCGAGGTACGCAGAATCAACGGGACGTGAGGTCAACATGACCTATCCGCAGGCCTGGCGGTATCGCGACTACGTCATCGACTCGTTCAACGCCGACAAACCTTATAACCGCTTTGTTCAGGAGCAACTCGCGGGCGATCTGCTGCCTGCGAAGTCGGATGAAGAGTGGACTGAGAATCTGGTGGCGACGGCTTTTCTGGCGATTGGGTCGAAGAACGTCAACGAAGAGAACGGCTCGCAATTCGCTGCCGACGTCGTTGACGAACAGATTGATGTGACGAGTCAAGTATTCCTCGGCATGTCAGTGTCGTGTGCCCGATGCCACGATCACAAGTTCGACGCTATTCCGCAGACCGACTATTACGCTCTGGCCGGAATCTTCAAGAATATGAAAACTTACTTCGGACGTCCCCAGTCCGAGTACGGCGAATTCATCAGCACCGTTCAGGAACGGCAACTCAGCACGCTGTTGGTGATGCCTGTCGAAGACCCGAATCCTTTCGACACGAGTTATTCGCCCGCACAACTGCAGCGTCTCAAAGAAGCAATGGACGCCAAGCTGGAGCAATTGAATGCGCAGCGACGTCGAGCCGCAGGCGAGCGAAGTATCGCAACACAGCGGCAAACGATCGTCTTGCTGCGGCAAGCGTCTGCACTTTCGAGCCAACTTGCGACAGTCGACGAGAAAGGCCAGCCGGTTAGCTTCTGCATGGGAGTGCAGGAGACAGAGAACCCAGCGAACGCTCGCCTCCTTGTGCGAGGGGAAATCGATCAGCCGGGTGAACTCGTGAAACGCGGCTTTCCGCAAGTGCTGACCGACAATCCCGTCCACATCAATTCCGAAAAGAGTGGCCGACTGGAGTTAGCACGGTGGATCGGGAGTGACGAGAACCCCCTGACTGCGCGTGTCATGGTAAACCGAATTTGGCAGCACTTGATCGGCCACGGCATTGTGCGATCGACGGAGAATTTTGGCGTGACTGGAGAAATGCCGACGCATCCGGAATTACTGGACTACCTGGCGATTCAATTTGTCGAGTCAGGATGGTCGGTGAAGTCGTTGATTCGAGAGATTACCACATCCCGCGTTTATCGCATGCAGTCGACCTACAATGAAAAGAACCACGAATACGACCCAGACAACACACTTGTATGGCGAGCAAATCCAAGACGATTGGATGCCGAGGCCATCCGCGACGCGATGCTGAGTATCAGTGGCAAGCTTGATCTCGAGCGACCGCGCGCTTCGATTGTCGCCGAGGCGGGACACACACGAGTCCAGGATGGGCAGTTTGATTCGGGGCGTCCGCCGGAACAGCAGGATTCTGCTGGTGAAAAGCGCGGCATGAATGGCATGCGTGGTCCGGGGCGCGGCATGTTCGGTCGCGGCGGGATGAGCGGCCAGTCGAACGGTACTGATAGGAGCCCATTTGATATGGAATCGGCTCAGTTCCGAAGCGTCTATCTGCCAGTCGTCCGTGATGCGCTGCCACGATCGATGACAGTGTTCGACTTTCCCGACGCCAGCACGATCACGGGGACTCGCGACGATTCCAACACCCCAAACCAGGCTCTTTACATGATGAACAACCCGTTCGTTGTGCAGCAGGGTGAATCATTTGCGCGTCGCTTGGCGGAGTCGAATTCCCAGCCTGTGAAACAAGTAGAGCAAGCGTTTTTACTGGCCTTTGGACGAACTCCGACTTCGAGCGAACGATCGGCAATGACGAAGTTCCTGCAAAATCAGCCGAGTCGTGGTTCGTCCTCCCTGGACGCGATGTGCCAGACCCTCTTTGGAGCGGCGGAGTTCCGCTTGATCGACTAGTCCACGAACCAATAACTGTCTCACAGGCATTCAAATCAACTATGGAGTCCCCAATGTTCTTGTCGCGACGTGAAATCCTAAAGAGTGGTTCGGCTGGTTTCGGCTATCTGGCGTTTGCTGGCTTGGCCAACGCTCAAGCCGCCAAGGAAGCCCCACTTGCGCCCAAGTCGTCGCACTTCCCCGGCACTGCTAAACATGTCATCTTCCTATGTATGTCGGGTGGTCCTTCGCACGTGGACACGTTCGACTACAAGCCACAACTTATCAGAGATCATGGCAAGCCGGGACATTACGGAGGCACGCTTTTGAGTTCGCCCTGGAAGTTTCGTCAACGGGGTCAAAGCGGCCTGTGGATTAGCGATCTATTCCCCAACGTTGGCGAACATGCAGATGACCTGTGCCTAATTCGTTCGATGCAGTGTGATCAGCCAGCTCATCCCAGCGCGATGACGCAGATGCACACCGGGACGTCCCGTTTCATTCGACCTTCGTTAGGAGCCTGGACGCTCTACGGCTTAGGCACCGAGAACGATAGCGTTCCCGGTTTCATCTCTCTGAATCCAATTGCCGGAAACTCCCGAAACTACGGCAGTGCTTTTCTTCCCGCGATCTATGGCGGCACAAAAGTTGAATCAGGCGGGCAAGGAAACAAAGAAAGCGTTCGAGACATCACCAACAAGTCGCTCTCAAGAAAACAGCAACGGGATCAACTGGATTTGCTTCAGATGCTTAACCGCGAAAAGCTTGAGCGAGACAAAGTCCAACCTCAGGTTGAGGGTGTGATCGAGGCATATGAACTCGCCTTCCGAATGCAGGATGCGATGCCAGCCGTCATGGATACGTCGAAGGAGACTGCCACGACATTGGCGATGTATGATGTGAATTCCGAAGAGACGGCATCGTTCGGTCTCCAGTGCCTACTAGCTCGTCGGATGGTGGAATCTGGCGTCCGCTTTGTTGAAGTGACACTCGGTCCGTGGGATCAGCATACGAACCTGAAGTCGGACCATAAGGCTCGGGCCGTGGCCTGTGACAAGCCGATCGCCGCACTGCTGCAGGATCTGAAGCAGCGCGACATGCTGAAAGATACACTTGTGATTTGGGGCGGTGAGTTTGGCCGCTCGCCCGAAGCCCAGGGTTCAGGGAGCGATGGCCGCAACCACAACAACAAGGGCTACACAACCTGGATGGCTGGTGGTGGAGTCAAAGGAGGATTCAGCTACGGAGCGACTGACGAATACGGCTACGAAACCGTCGAAAACAAGTGCCATATCCACGACTGGCACGCCACGATTCTGCATTTACTTGGCCTCGACCACGAACGACTTACTTATCGTTATGCAGGTCGCGACTTCCGCCTGACTGACGTCCACGGCGTCGTCGCGAAGGATATTCTTGCCTAGTCAACTACCGCGAACAACGTTGCCACCGCCACTTCCGCTGGTGGTAAAAATACTCAGGCGGCAAGTTCACCGACTGGAGTGCTCATCACGTCGACATCGCGCAGTGAGCAATCCAGGCAGTATCGTCAAGCGATCCAGGACATCGAATACAATCTAGACCTAAATACCGAAAACCTCGTCTGACCCCGGCGAAGCCTCCTAAGGATTCGGTTCTACTGTGTTTATGCAAACGACTCCTGAGACGCACTGCATCGTCACCTTGCGGTCAAAAGCCCTGGCGTTCACCAGTCACGGGCATTCCGGAGTAGTGGACATGGACGGTCCGCCACCCTTGATTCGTCTTTTCTAGCACTTGCGTCTCGCGCCCTTCCGTGTGAATCGTCGTTGCATCCTTCGCCATGGTCGCGTCGAACGACCAGTAGAATTCTGCCCACGCCATGTTTCCGATCACATGAACAACCACATCACGGACCTTTAACTTGCGTTTTGTAAAATTGGCTCCCATCGTCTTTTCGTAGAAATTCTCTTTCACCTCTTCCCAGCCGTGCTGATGACCACGCGGCTGAATGAAAGAGACATCGTTCGTGGTTTGCCATACTTTCGCTGCCAACTCGACATCCGCAGTTTCGATCGACTTGGCGTATCGGTCGATCAACACGCGTACCTCCTTCACTTCACTCGACTTACCATCATCGGTTTGGCCCCATGCGAGCCTCGAACCACCGATCAACGCGACGATCAAAAGGCTAACGAAGACTGATCTAATTGCTGCGATTTTCATTTCTATTCCTTGTTTTCTCTGATCGGAAAAATTGACGTTGGTTGAAGCCACTATTCAATCAGAACTTTCCGTTGAAGTTTTGCCAATCCGATCCTCCGAGATAATCTTTCGGTGTCGGAGCCCAGGCACGATTGAATTCTTCGACTCCCTGGAAATCGAAGAAGCGCGCCCTGCCATGTTGCGGGGGAAGACGCAGCCACGAACGATGCCCCACGAAGCCACCGCCGCTGGCGTATAAAGGTTGCAAAAAAAGAGCCGGAATCTTTGCTAATTCCTGGCGGCCTACAGGAATTATTTAGTAATGAGCAACGATCACACACATCTCGATGACCACACTTTGCAGGTTCAAACTCTGTTTGTGCAGCACCAGCAGGCTGTCTTAGCGTTCGTGTTATCGCTTGAACCTGGGATTCATGAAGCTGAAGAGATCGTGCAGGAGACGTTCGTCACAGCCAGCCGAAAAGCCTCGACGTGGACGGCTGGGACGAATTTTCTTGCCTGGGCGTGCACGATCGCGAGATTCAGGACGCTGAGTTTGCAGCGTGATCGAGGGCGCAGGAACTGCCGGTTGGCGGAGGATGTCGTTGAACTCTTGGCAGAACATGCGGAAGAGGACTTCTCGGTGTTTCAACGACGAGTGTCGACATTGCGTGGTTGCATGAAAGAGTTAGCACCAAAGGCCCATGAGCTAATCAATTTGAGATACCACGCAGGGTTAATGCCTGAGCAGATTGCAGACGAAATCGGGTGGACTGCCAATGCGGTTCGAGTGGCCCTGACGCGGGCTCGCGCCAGGCTTCGGGAATGTCTCGGGCGATCAGGGGAGAAGGCACTATGAGCGATGATCGGCTTCATCGGTTGATCGACGCCTGGCGTGACAATGAACTGTCAGACAATCAGGCAGAAGAACTGAATCAGATTCTTCGCGATTCAGAAGAGGCTCGTCGAACGTTCTCGGCTGAGGCACAGTTGCATGGCTTGCTGCATTGCGCTGCGGCGGAAGATGCCATTGAGCGCGTGGCCGATATTCCTTCAGCGACACTGCAAGGCGGAAGTCGAGTGTTGCGCCGCAATTCACGGTCCGCTTGGCTGATGTTGGTTTCCGCGATTGCCGCAGGTCTGATCGTCGCAGTGGGAATCCAGTGGTGGAATCGGGCTTCCCTGTCGACACCTGTCGCGACATTGGCGTCCAGTGAGAACGCAGCGTGGGAAAGCAAGTTGCCGACGATGCCGGGATCGGAACTGTCGCCGGGACTTCTGAGTCTGCGGACTGGCGTCGCGACGATTCGATTTCATTCAGGAGCGGAGGTTGTGGTCGAAGCGCCGGCGCAATTGGAATTGCTTTCGTCGATGCGAGCCAAACTGTTTTCTGGAGCAGCGGTGATTGATGTGCCGGATTCGGCAATCGGTTTTGTTATCGAAACCCCCGATGGCTATGCGATCGACTATGGGACTCGATTTGCCGTGCGAGTTGACCAGGAGGAGAAACAATCGAACTTTGAGATCATCGAAGGCGAGATCGCCGTCCATCACCCCGGGTCGGGCGACGAAGTCCGGCTAACCGGCCACGGACAGGGCGCGACGGTGTCCCGGCAGTCGGTCGTTGTGGTCGACCTCGAGCGACAGGCGGACATCGCGCGGCCATCGGAGAATGTGATCCGCGTCGGGACAAATGGCCGAACCGGGTCGGCGATGCGACGTGATGAGAAGCGGCACAAGTTTATCGAACGAGAGTTTTTGTCGGTCAAGCATACGAGTAGCGGAAAGTGGGATCATCGCTCGTTCTTTGCCTTCGACGTCAGCTCAGTCGACTTGGACCAGGTCGGATCGGCCCGTCTACGACTAAATCTGGTGCCGTCGACACGTGGACTTGTGTCGCGTTTGCCGAAGACAAATCGTTTTGGGATTTATGGCCTGACGAACCGGGAAAAAGATGGCTGGAAGTTTGGCGGCAGTTGGGACGAATCACCAGCACCGGCCGACGGCGTACTGCTCGGCACGTTTGAGGTACCTCGGAGCATGCAACGCGGGACGTTTGGAATTCAAAATGACAAACTGTTGGACTTTCTGAGAGCCAACCGCGACCGACCGGTCACGTTTATCCTCGTTCGCGAAACGACACAGATTGAAGGCGTCGGGGCAGGTTTGACGCACCTGTTCGCGAGCGACTCTCACCCAGAGGCAGTGGGACCAATGCTCGAATTTACGGTCGGTTCAGAAGAATAGCCTTTACGAGAAATTGTGACTTTGCCTGGATGTTGATTACAGAGCTTTTTAAACAATGAAACGATTGACCCTATCCACGTTAGCCCTGGCTGCTCTCGCCGCGTGCTGCAACATCGTTGCTGGCCAGGCGACAGAGCCGACTTCAAAGGCAATGATGCCAAAGAAGCATTTCGAGGTTCTTCGCACGTACTGTTTCGATTGCCATGACTCGGCATCGAGGGAAGGGCAGCTTAATCTTGAGTCGCTCTCGCTGGAAATCAGTCAAGACATTCCGACGGCGGAGTGGTGGTCGAAGATTCTGGCGGCACTGAATGCCGGCGAGATGCCGCCAATGGATGCCGAACAGATCACCGATAACGAAAAGGCGGCGTTGCTCGAAGATCTGTCAGTGCAAATGGTGAAGGCTCGCAACATCCTCAGCGACAGCGGTGGCGAGATCACTCTCAGGCGGCTAAACCGGCGTGAGTATCAGAACACGCTCGAATCGCTGCTGGGGTTTCGTCCAGATGTTTCCAACCTGCCAGCCGATGACGGGACCGGTGGATTTGATACAGCGGGGGCGTCTCTGTTCTTCTCTGCCGACCAGTTTGAGCAGTATCGTGCGACGGCGACGGCGGCATTAAAGATCGCGTTATCCGACCGAATGAAACCAAGATCACAGACACATCGCGTGGAACCTGAAGAGACTCACTCGAAGGAGTACTTTGATCGCCAGGAGTTGCTGCTTGACGCAATCAAGAGGGCTGATGCATTCTTGGCACAGGACTCAAAACCTCCTCAGGATTTTGGTTTTCGCGATGTTGCCCATGCAGAAAAACAATCCGAGAGATCCAGAGTTCATCTCACGCAGATGCAGGACTATACACGCCGTCCGCAGGCCAGAGATGGCGCGTTCCTACTCCGCTATGAAGGGCACAAACGACCGGCGATCAGTACCCCCAAAGTCAGCACGGCGGGCGGGCGTTACATCCTGCGAATTCGTGCCGGAGCTTACGACGACTCACCTCCGCGGCAGCGATACGTGGAGTACGCGATAGGCAATCCGAAAGAGTATCAGGTTCTGGGACAGGTAAAGATCCCTGGAACGGTTGCCAAACCGAGTGTTATCGAAGTCCCCATCGATCTGGAACCCGGGACATCGGGCGCGTTTCACATCCTGTGGCGCGACTACGAGGAACAGGCTTCCCGGTACGTGACTCACCGCATTCAGAGAGAGAAAAACGGAATTGGGCAACTGCCCGTCGTGTGGGTGGACTGGGTGGAAGTTGAAGGACCTCTCTTCGATGAGTGGCCGATTTCGGCGAAGGTAGATTTGCTAACACCGCAACGCAACGGTGAGGATAACGCAACTCACGCTCGACGGTTGATCGAATCGTTTGCGACGCGTGCCTTTCGCAAACGGCCGCCAGCCGAAGAGTATGTCGACAAGCTCGTCGGGCGGTATCTGGAAAAACGCAAAAGCGGCCAGAATCATGTCGCATCGATCATCGACAGCTACGCGTTGATCCTGTCTTCCCCCGGCTTCATCTATATGCTTGAGCCGCGAGGCGGTGACCACCCCGAACGACTGACCGATCGAGAGCTTGCTGTCCGCCTAGCGTATTTCCTCTGGAGTGCACCGCCGGACGCCGAACTCTATGCTGCGGCAGACGCCGGAACACTCTCACGCGGCGACGTGCTTCGTGCTCAAACGAATCGCTTGCTACAAGATCCACGATCGGACGAGTTCATCAGCAGCTTTACGCATCAGTGGTTAGACATGGTGCGGTTGGATATGTTCGACTTCGATGCCCGGTTCCATCCCGAGTTTGACCAGGCCGTTCGACGCAGTGCCCGCGAGGAAGTCTATTCCACGATCCGCCACGTGCTGGATCAGCAACTGCCACTGGGGACACTATTAAAGGCCGACTTCGTGATGATCAACGATGTGCTTGCGGACTTTTATTCTCTTCCAGGCGTCGAAGGCCCTCACTTCCGCCGGATGCAAGTTCCCCCAACATCGCCTCGTGGTGGCCTGCTCGGGACGGCCGCGATTCATGTCATGGGTGCCGATGGAACACGATCCGTGCCAGCCGTTCGTGGTGCATGGATTCTGAAGCATCTGTTGCACGATCCACCGCCGCCACCACCTGCCAATATTCCTCAGTTGAGTCGCTTGGCAGGTGAACCCCGCAGCGGTCGCGAACTACAAACGCTTCATCAGGATGCGCCGCAATGCGCTCAATGTCACCGCAAGATCGACCCGATCGGATTCGGCTTGGAGAACTTTACGGCCGCCGGTCTTTGGAGAGAAGTCGAGACCGTTTACGTCGATTCGTCGGATGCAAAAAAGTTCAAACTCTCCAAGTCAGAATCGTTTGACATCGATCCGTCAGGAACGCTGATCCGAGGTGAAGAGTTCAGCAACTATTTTGAGCTCCGCGATGCGATTGCAGGCTACGACGACGCCTTCGCCCGTGGATTCACCGAACATCTGATTGCATACGCGCTCGGGCGATCCTATCAGATCTCTGATCACAATCTCGCCAGCGAAATCACTCAACAGGCTTCCGAAGAAGGCGATCGCATCGACGCTTTCATCCATGCCCTCGTCCAGTCCGAAAAATTCCAAACCAAGTGAGCCGCCCATGAATCCCTCAACGCGCCGCGCATTTCTCGCTAGTAGCAGCGCCTTCGTCGCTCTGCCTTTTCTCGAATCATTCGGATACCGACGATTCGCGCGGGCCGCCGAAGCGACGACTGCCGCTCCCAAACGAATGGTTTTCTTGGGAATGGGATATGGCGTCACGTCGGAGACTTGGTATCCGAACATCAAAACACCGGGCTATGAGTATGAATTGCCCGAGTCACTCCAGCCGCTCGCCAAATACAAGAAAGATATCACCGTCTTTCAAAACCTGGAGCATGCCAATTCGAGGGATGGTCACTCGGGCTCCACCTTCTGGCTGACCGGTGCTGATCGCTACGCGATTCCCGGGCAGAGCTTTCACAACACGATCTCTGTCGATCAGGTGGCCGCAGCACAGTTTGGCAACGAAACCCGATTCACTTCTCTGCATCTGAACGGGGGCGATGATAATGGCCATGGCCCTGGATCGATTTCCTGGAACAACCAGGGCAAGCCGATCGTCGGAATGCCTCATCCCGTTGCGATGTACCACAAGCTGTTTTCGTCTGACAACATGCCACTGGCCGAGCGGCAGGCGCTGCTGGCCGACGACCGTTCGGCTCTGGACACCGTGCTATCCGATGCCCGATCGGTCACCAAAGGGCTGACGAAGACCGACAAAGACAAAATTGATGAGTACTTTCAGTCGATTCGCGAAATCGAAATCCGCATCGCTAAGGACGAAAAGTGGCTAACCGTTCCGAAGAAGCTTCCAGAGAGTCCGATCAAAGAACCGTCAGAAACACTTGAAGGGATTCCTGAAGTTGAAATGGCCTATGAGCTAATGTTGGCCGCCATGCAGGTCGACGCCTCACGAGTCTTTACCTACCGCATGCCAGGTGACAGTTTCGTGAGCAGTCTTGGCTCCAGTTACTCCGTGCACAATCTAAGTCACCATCCCGGCTCTCCCGAACGCACACGGGATTCAATCCTTCGCGACCAGAAGAACGCCGAACTGCTGGCGGGTTTTATCAAGAAGCTCAAGGCGTCCAAAGAACCTGATGGCTCTTCGCTGTACGACAACGTGACGCTCGCACTGGGCAGCAATCTGCGGACGGTCCACAGCCTGGATAACTGCCCCACCTTGGTTACAGGCGGCGGTGCCGGATTCCACCACGGTCGTCACATGGTGATGGAAAAGAAGACTCCGCTGTGCAACCTTTGGCTCAGCATGCTCCGCGGCAGCGGTGTTCGAGCCGATTCGTTCGGTGACGCGACCGGGGTCATCGACGAGCTGTACAAGGCTTAGAGTTCAAAGTCAGTGAACCGATGAAGAACGAACAACCACTTCCCGTGGAAGGTACCGTCGGCTCAAGACGAATTATAGACCTGACACGGCCAGACCTTACTGCAGCCCATCAAACATATGGCCGACCACTTCAAACTAATATGCTTCGCTGCATTCCTAATCGCGAATGTGACTCACGCCGCGCATGGAAAGGTCTCCGCTGATCATCCCAATGTGCTGTTCATCGCTGTAGATGACTTGAACACGTGGGCCATGGGATTGTCGAGCGAGTATTTGGCCAAGACGCCTCACATGAACGCACTTGCAAAACGCGGTGTGCTGTTCTCAAACGCTCACTGCGCTGCTCCGGTGTGCAGCCCTTCGCGTGTCAGCGTGATGACGGGCGTTGCCCCTTCCACTAGCGGTGTCTATCAGAACAAACAGGACTGGCGTGAGTGTTCCCGGCTCAGGGATCATGTCACCTTGCCGCAGCACTTTCGCAATCAGGGTTACAAGGTCATCGGTGGTGGTAAGCTCTATCACGCTGCGAACTTAAGCGAAAAGATGTTGACGGGATATCTCGATCCCAGACCGTGGCACGAGTACTTTCCTTCAAAGCAACGGCAATTGCCCGACGAGTTTATCCCGCCAGGGAATTCCAGACACGGCAGCAACCAGTTTTATGGCGGTCGTTTTGATTGGGATGCCCTCGACATCGACGATTCCGAAATGGGAGACGCAAAAGTCGTTGCCTGGGCCGAGACGCAGTTGTCTCGCCAACATGACAAGCCTCTGTTCATTGGCGTCGGGATCTATCGCCCTCACATTCCTTGGTACACACCCAAGAAATGGTTCTCGGAATATCCTATCGACGACGTGCCACTGCCGACTGCGAGCGAAGATGACCTTATCGATATTCCAAATGCCGCAAAGGCAATGTCAAAACACGCGTGGCACGGATGGCTTGTAGAGAACGAAAAATGGGATGATGCCGTTCAGGCTTACCTCGCCTCGGTCAGTTTCGCCGACGCAATGGTTGGTCGCCTTCTGGCGGCACTCGATCGCGGACCGTTGGCCGAGAACACGGTCATCGTGCTGTGGTCGGATCATGGTTATCACTTAGGGCACAAGCAGCACTGGGAGAAAAGAGTTCTTTGGGAGCAGGCCACGAAGGTGCCCTTGGTCATTTCGGATTACCGGTTGAAGTCCTCCGGACGGCGTTGCGAGCGTCCCGTCAGCTTGCTGGACCTGTACCCAACGCTCGTTGATCTTTGCGAACTCGACCCAGTGGGGAGTCTTGACGGACGAAGTCTTAAGCCGCTGCTGATCGATCCGGCTGCGGAGTCTGACCGATTGGTTTGCACCACATACAAACCGGGTAATCATTCGGTTCGGTCCCAGAATTGGCGGTACATCAAGTACGCCGATGGTTCGGAAGAGCTATATGATCATCGAGCCGACCCGAGAGAGAACCACAATCTTGCAACGAAGCCGGCGCACGATGCGCTCAAACAGCGACTTGCCAAAGGACTGCCAAAATCGGACGCGATCACAGACCCTAAATTGAAGATAGCGGACCAGACGAGTCACTCCAAATGAAATACACACTGCTTTTCTTTTGTGTCATTTTTTGGACGCTACGTTGCACTTTCATTGGAGTTTCCCCCAATCGACTGCACGCTGACGATGTGGACCGTTCGCGTCCAGCGGAATGGGACAACCTAGTATTTGGAGGCCAGTTCAAGGATCGTTTCGAGCCGGTTCCCCTCCGAGGAGAACTGACCCGCGATGCGTGGGGTGGTGATAACGTGTTGCCGCGAGACGTGTTGAACGGGATCGAAGATCCAAAGTGGTCTTACTGGGGCGGTAATGCCGTGGTCGGCGAGGATGGCAAATACCATCTCTATGTTTGCCGTTGGCCTGAGAACGCAGAGAAGGGCCATTTCGACTATCACAACTCCGTCGTGATTCATGCCGTGGCTGATCATCCACTGGGTCCCTACGAGTACCAGGATACGATCGGCCACGGGCACAACCCGACGTTGTACAAAACAGACAAGGGGTATGTGATCTATTGCGTCGGGAAGTTTTACTACTCGAAAAACTTGAATGGTCCTTGGAAGCACAACGCTTTCGATTTCCACAAGCGCGAGCGTTGGTGCGTCCAGCGTCGCGTGAACTTCACCTTTGCTCCGCGCGAAGACGGGTCGTATACCGCCATCTCCCGACGCGGCCGAGCCTGGGTCAGCCCCGATGGTTTCAAAGACTGGTATCTCGTTTCTGCAGAATCAGTCTATCCGAAGGTTGAAGGTATCTTCGAGGATCCGCTGATGTGGAAAGACCACGTTCAATACCACTTGATCGCCAACGATTGGAAGGGGCGAATCGCGTACTACATGCGCAGCAAGGACGGCATTCACTGGGTCACCGAACCTGGCGAAGCCTACGCGCCGGGTATCGACCGGTATGAAGATGGGACGGCGCCCGATTGGTACAAGTACGAACGCATCCGCGTGTTGCAAGACGACTACGGCCGAGCCATGCAGGCGCACTTTGCCGTCATCGACAGCGATAAACATTCGGACCTGCCGAACGATCGTCACAGTTCAAAACACATTATCATACCGCTCACTGTCGAGCGTCTGATCGAAGTGCTTAACAAGCAGGCGATTGCAGCGGACACGAAGGAAATCCGGGTAAGGATCAAGGCCGAAGACGGATTCGATCCACATCGAGATATCAATTTTGATTCACTGAGATTTGGCTCGTCGCAAGAAGTCAACTTTGGCCGAGGAAACAGATTACTTTCGACGCAAAAGGCCGGCCGAGACTTGATCCTTGTGTTCGACGGACAGGGGAACGGCATCACGGCGGAGAACTTCGCAGGCAAGCTACTCGGCAAAACGAGTCAGGGGAAGCTGCTCATCGGCTGGGCACGACTGCCGGGAGTGTCATTCAGTGAGCCCATGCTTTCGTCGCTCTCGCCGAAGTTTGAATACACAGACGAGGGCCTCGAAGCCTATGTCGAAGTACAGAACTTCGGCCAAACCGCTTCACGGGAATCTTCCGTCACAGTCTTGGTGGACGACGAGCTTCTAGCGTCTGGTTCGGTCAGGCCGTTAGAACCATTTGAAAAATCAATGGTGCGTTTGATTTGCAGTCAACGCCTACCGCGGGGGAGCAAACAGAGCGTGACGGTCCGACTGGGGAGTGAAGGAGTGCCCGGCGAAACCTTCACCAAGAGCGTTGTACTGCCAGGAGACAAATCAAAATGAAGTCGATTCTGATATCCGAAGACAACGGCTCGTCTCGAAAACCCGCACGACAGTCTTGTCAATCAACAGTTCTTTTCTCGGGAAGAAGTCATGGGATACCGCAGCAGTTGGATTGTGGCGACAACAGCATTCGTCCTTGGGCTGGCGACTCAGCAGTCTGCCCTGTGCGAGGACACACGCCTTAATGTGCTGTTCATTGCCGTCGATGATCTGAATGACTGGGTCGGCTTTCTCGGCGGACACCCACAAACGAAGACGCCCAACTTGGATCGGCTGGCCGAGCAGAGCATGGTCTTTGAAAACGCTCAGTGTCCAGGAGTCGCGTGCAACCCGTCGCGGGCGGCATTACTGAGTGGGATCGCGCCGTATCGGTCCAAGATGTACAGCAATCATGTGGAAATGCGGTCGAGCCCACTGTTGAAGGACGCAGTCATGATGCCGCGCTACTTCAGCGATCATGGCTACACGTCGCTGGCACGCGGGAAGATTTTCCACAACGCCACCGGTCCAGGAGCCGATCCGCAGTCATGGGACGTTCTCAGCGATCAGAAAAAAGAGAAGATCCCAGTCCCTCCAAATCAGCGAACGGACATGACACCGTTCAAGGATATCACGATCGATAACAAGCTGCTGTTCGTTCAAAAGCCCGTCATCGCATGGAAGTCGACCCTGCAGCCGAAGGAACAAACGACCGATTACCAGAACGCAATGTGGGCGGCCGAGTGGCTGACCGATTCCGCAGAGCAAAAAACACCGGTACCGTTCTTCCTGGCATGCGGGATCTTTCGACCGCACTTACCCTGGACTGTGCCAGCGGAATACTACGCCCGCATTGATCTCAAAAACACCAAACTTCCGCCGATCAACGAGGACGACTTCTCGGACATCAAGGGTGGCGGACCGTCGGAAGAATATGCCTACGCGAAAGAGCATGAGCTACGCGAAGAAGTCGCTTGGGCTTATCTGGCCAACATCGCTTACGCCGACGATTGCATCGGCGTCATCCTCGACGCGCTGGAAAAGAGCCCCTACGCCGATCATACAATCATCGTGCTCTGGAGCGATCACGGTTGGCATGTCGGGGAAAAGCTGCGTTACAAGAAGTCAACGCTGTGGGAAGAAACCGCGCGAATGCCGTTGCTGATCAAGGTTCCGGGCATGACGCCGGGACGGACGAAAAGGCCCGTCAGCTTGATTGACCTCTATCCGACATTGATCGAACTCGCAGGGCTGCCGGAGAAGGAAGGACTGAGCGGTCGCAGCATCGTGCCGATACTCAAGGACCCAGAGATCGCATGGAAATACCCAGCCATCACGTCATCGAAGAGCGGTCACAGTCTGCGAACAGAACGCTGGCGTTACATCAAAAAGAACAACGGCGCCGATGAACTTTACGATCACTCCCGCGACCCGCAGGAATGGACGAATCTCGCCGTGGATCCGAAATACGAGGCGGTCAAGAACGAGCTTCGGCAGCACCTTCCGAAACATTAACGAGTCTCTGAAACAGGAAACCAACTCACAATGACCGGATTTACGATCAGATTACTCCTTACGGTTGGTCGTACTCGCACAAAGCGTCAGATTCGCCGGTGACTCTATCATATTCATCTGGGGTTTGCTTTCTTGGAATTTTGTCGTCGGTTGTTTGAGCACACGTGGGCATTGCAGCCTTCAGCTCGCTCCACATTTCTCGTTGACGTTCCCAAGACAGTTGCCTGGTGATCGGACGCAGGTTCCTTTCGTGAATCTTGGAACGCCCCGTCATCTCGCGGGGCAGGTAGAGCAAAGCTTCTTGGATTTCTGGTGCGAGCAGCGAAAGGTTAAGGATCTGAGTGAGACGGGGTTGCGAGACTTTGCCTATCTCGGCAAGTTCAATCGTGTCCTGTGCCTCGCCACGCCGCAGCATCTCGTCCATCCGAATCGCGAGTGCCATCAAGCGTGAGATCCTCGGAACTTTTCCCCGCCGTTTCACCGGCGGCTCGTCACTCATTTCCGTCGTCTTTTTCTGTGTTGGCTTCTTTAGGTTCACATCGATTTTGCATTTGACCGTGATCATGAGTTCGCCTCCTGTTGTTGTTCGGTCGCTTCGGCAGAAAAGGTTTTGATGCCCGCCGGGTGCAGCGAAATTGAAAGCGAGCTTTCGTCAGCGTCAAATTCGATCCGGCTGATCAGCAACGTCAGCACCGCCGACTTCTCTCGTATGTTCAGCTCATTCCAGACGTTGCCGAAGTCCGAGAAGGCCGCGTTCACATCACATTCATCGATCTGTTCCGTAGTCAATCGCTTGATCTCTCCGTTAACGATTTCAAGCGACTCAATAATGCGGGCGACCTCTTGGTGCAACGCGGCCAATCGTTCTGAATCGTCCGACCCAGCATCGGTCGAGATCGTCAGATGTTTCATCTGATCGTGCTGGTGATTCAACCGCTGAGTGAGTTGCGCTCGTTGCGTCTGCAACTCCGCCAATTCCGCTTCGCAACGTTTACTCGACTGCTCCAACACATCGCGGCGCAATCCTTGATCGTCGGCGATGCAGCGAATCTGGTCGACCACCGCCGCCTCAATATCCGCCGCCGGCAACGACGGCGATGGACAATACTTTCGCCCGCGTTTGATCGCCGTGACGCACGTGTAGTAGCGGTACACTTTCGCTCCCCGCCGAGCCACGTTGTGGACCATCGAGTAGTTGCACGCCGGGCAGTAGATCAGTCCTTTCAGCAACGCCTGATACTTGTTGACAAGGTGATTGCCACCGCCGCGAGCGTGGCTACGCATCATCGCCGCTACGTCATCGAACAACTTCTGATCAATGATTGGCGTGTGCTCACCCTTGAATGTCTGCGTCTTATGCTTGATCCGGCCAATGTAGGTCGGGTTGGTCAACATCGTATGCAACGAAGACTTATCAAATGGTTTACCGCCTTTCGTCTTTCCCGATTTCGTTGTCCAAGACTTCAAGCACCAGCCACGACGGTCAA
The DNA here is from genome assembly GCF_039541335.1 of Novipirellula rosea. Taxonomy (NCBI): domain Bacteria; kingdom Pseudomonadati; phylum Planctomycetota; class Planctomycetia; order Pirellulales; family Pirellulaceae; genus Novipirellula; species Novipirellula rosea. Next base: position 131,354 of record NZ_BAABGA010000010.1, read on the forward strand.
GTTCTTCCACCACGGGCGTCATCGACTCCATCTCAAGGTACAGCCCAAAGATACGCCGCACCTTCGCCGCCTCGTCCGCGTTGACCACCAACTTTGGGCTTGGGCCGGATCGGTCGACGTCGTAGCCGAGCACCGGCACACCGCCCGCCCATTTGCCACGCCGTCGCTGAGCCGCAATCTTGTCGCGAATTCGCTCACCGATAATCTCTCGCTCGAATTGGGCGAACGAAAGCAGAATATTCAACGTCAATCGACCCATCGAATGGGTTGTGTTGAACTGCTGCGTCACGGACACAAACGAGACGCCATGGTTGTCGAACGTTTCCATGATCTTCGAGAAGTCCAGTAAACTACGACTTAGTCGGTCGACCTTGTACACGACCACGCAATCAATCTTGCCCGCCGCGATATCTTCCAACAAACGTTTCATTGCGGGCCGGTCAACGTTGCCGCCCGAGTAGCCACCATCGTCGTAGTGTGTTGGAACAACCTTCCAGCCCTCTTGCGATTGACTGGCGATGAAGTTCTCCGCGGCTTCACGCTGTGCGTCCAGCGAATTGAACTCTTGATCAAGTCCTTCCTCAGTCGACTTGCGAGTGTAGATCGCACACCGAATGATCCGCCGTTCAGATTCCGTTTCCTTTTTCATTTCTGTCTCCTTCCGAGTCGAAAGAAGAGAAATCCGTTGTAGCTGACTCCGGTGATCTCGCCAGCGACTTTGGACAGCGAACGAAATCGCTTGCCCTCGTACTCAAATCCGTCCGTCAATACGAGCACTCGGACCATCTTGCCCTTGTATCGCCGTTCTAAGAAACTGCCCGGCGGCGGCAAGCGAGGATCCCAGTCAACGTAGCCGTCTTCTTCAGGCTTGACCCGACGAACGTTGTCTAGGACGTCTTCGCGAGGAGCCGTCATGCGAAGATCCGAAGTCGCCGCCAACTCGCGAGCCTTCTGTTTCGCTTCGTTGCTCAGCCCGCCTTCGTCCAACGCTTGTAACCGCCAAGCGATGCGTCGAACCAAGTACTTTTTATGGCGACTGCGACAAACTTCATCGAACACGTCTTCGTAGAGCGCTCGCAATTCATTGACTGTCTTGTCTTCAAGCGAAGCGACTGCCATTCGAGTTTCATCCGTCATCGGCTCACCTCCGTGTTGGATTGCTTCGTTTCGGAGACGACCGACGCATCAGGGGTGTCGAGCGAATCGAATTCGTGTTCGACATCGACTGGATTCGACATGCGAGTGTAGATCGCACATTGGGTCGCAGGTTGCTCTGCCTTGGTCCTACGGCGAGCCAGCGCTCGCGAAAGAATGGCAGCGATATTGCTGCGTCTTGCATCACTCATGAATGGGTGCCTCTGTGGAAGAAGGAGTGGATTCGGCCGCGGTCATCTGCCGATCGGAAACCGCGTCCGTCACAGAGAGCCCTGGAAACCGACCCGGCTCAAGCGGCTTTCCCAAAGAGTCTTCAAGAGTTCCAGAAACAGTTTCCAAGCAAAACCGTTTCCACCGCCCCACGCCGCGCCCAAGCAACTCAGCCACGGCCCGTCGTCGCTCATCTGGCGACAACTCACCCACATCCAAATCCGGCTTACCCACACGCAACCCTCTGAAAGAACAACAAGCAACCGGGAGCGACCAAACGCTCCCTCCCTGGTTACCTATGCCGTCCTTCCGCCCACGTGCGCGATAAAGTAGAATTCAAAACAACAAGTAATCATCCACCCCCACCCAGGAACGGCATCGTACGAACCGATCCCCGTGAACGGCCAAAACCTAAAAGATAATCACCACATAATTTGCCGAGTGTGTTGACCAACGCCTAGAATTCCGCGCAAGTTTGAAAACCGCTGGTCGCCCACAACTTCTCTGAAAGGTTGGAACACTTTCCGACCCAACGGCAAACGAAAAGCCGACGTGGCTCCCACGTCGGCTTTTTTCGTTTTATCCCGTTATCTCGCAACCACTTGCGTCAACCATCGTCGCGGCGGTTTCTCTGTCGTCTCAGACATCCGAGAACACGCTGGCCAGCGACCGCGGCCCGATTTGGGTCTCTGGGCCAGAATTCTTACGTTCTCCGTTTCTTAGCCGGTTTGGGTTAGGAGCCGTCGGCACCTCCCTTTCGATCCAGTTGAGAACATCGTTTGCCCCTACAAATCGCGATGTTTCCTCTCGCCAAGTTCGTAGCGACCCACCGAAACGGAGCCCAAACGTCTTCAAACGGGTCATGTGATTTAGAGACGCTCAGAAGATCCTAAATGCCGACTTTCCGGCTTCGTCGAGGGTCGCGGTGTGGTTCAGCCGTCGAGCAAGACTTGGCCGACGACGCCGAGTAGGAATCCGAGGACGGCACCGATCGCGGGTGCCCTTTGGTTCTCGACCTTGGACTGGGGTGCCAAATCTTGGAACGTTAGATACAGAATCCCGCTGGCGGCAAACAGCATGATGAAGCCGACGATTCTTGGGTAAACCGAGAGATGCTCGTAGCCAGCCCATCCCGCCAGCGGACCGAGCGGAATGCAGGCCGCAAGCAACAAGACCAGTTTCTTGCCGCCGATGTCCCCGGTCGCATTCAGCTCGCGGTACGCGTTGAAACCCTCGGGCAAATTTTGCAACGCGATCAGAACCGCCAGCAGCAACCCCGTCTTCTCGCCGTGCGCTAATGCAGCTCCCAGCGCGATCGCCTCGGGAATGAAGTCGGACAGCATCGCTACCAACTGGGCAATCGAACCCTTCGACCTCGCAAGCAACGTCTCCAACCCCAAGAGCACAACCGCGCCGGCAACGAAGGCGGTGACGATCCAGCCCAGCAACAACACTTGAACCCCCTCGGGAACCAGCACCAAGGCAACGGCCGAGATCATCACGCCGCCGCGGAACGCGATCACGCTGTGACGAAACTCTTCTTCAATTCATTGGGGCGAAATCTTCTCAAACATTGCGATCACACCGCCGATCGGAATGGCAGCCCCCGCCATCGTCGTCAGCAACAACACCTGCACCAGTTCGTTCACGATACGTCCTCCGCCTCCTGCGTGATGCCTGGCCGCTTCGCTGCCGCCCACCAAACCCAAGCGATCAGCACACCCTGCAGAGGCAGCCGTACAACCAGCGCCCAAACAGGAATTGCCGGGAATTGGTCCGCGTTCATCAGCATGTCGACGTTCGCTGGGAATACGGCAACAAGCAGAGCGATCAATCCCCACCCCGCCGCTCGTCGCAAGCGCGGCACCGCCAAGCCAACCCCGCCGAGCACCTCAAAGAATCCTGAGACGTAAACCAAAGCCAACGGCCAAGGCAAAAAGTCCGGCATGATCTTCATGTACACGTCTGGCGACACGAAGTGGTTGATGCCGGCGGCGATGAATAAGAGCGAAAGTAGAGCGACGGAAAGACGAGCAAACATGGCGGACTTTATTCAGTGGAAACTCTCTTTCCGCTGATGGAAACTACATGCAGGAAGCGATTGATTCGCAGCGTGCATTTGAGTTGCGCGAGCACACTCGGTTGAGACAAAGACTAATCGTTTTCGGCAACTACAAATCGCAGAAGCTTTTCCGCGACTTCTCTCGCTCCTTCGCTCAAATCATCCACTGAGTCAATGTGGGACAGGGCTTTCTGGCAAAAACGGACCTTGTCCTTGATCGTGCCGCTTTCGTCAGCGTAGGCACGTTGCGTTCGATCGCTAAAACGCTTTGACCTACTTTTGTCGACGAGCACGTGGTCGTCGATGTATTTGCCAAGATAGTTGAGTCGGTAAGCCTTTTCGCTGTAATCATTCGTTTCTACTTTGCCCGATTCGTAGTCCTCGATGACTGCGGTGATCGTTGCAGGCGTTAGCAAGTTCTCCACCTCTCGAACACCCAAGCGGTGGAAGCGATCGTTCAAGACGCTCTCCAACTTCATGTGTCGCTCGTCTTTGCCGTCATCTTTGTCAGTGATTAGGAACAGGCGGGCACAGATTCGCTCTACATCCATACCGTCTTCTTCGTCCAGGAACGACCAATGTGTGATGTTCCCTCCACCGTACTCGACAAACGCATAATGCAGATTCTCGATCAAGTTGTAACCGCGCTCGGCGAGCAGCAATTGTAGGAAGCGTCCGTAGTAGAGCCGGTCCGTAATGCCTTCGACCCAGATCGTGCAATTTGCAAACATCACTGACGATGGACGGACGCCAATGTGTTTCAGCAACTCATGATCACCGGACGTTGCATTGGTTACCGAAAAACGCGGATCATGTTCAGGATGGTCATCGTCGGCCGGTTGCTTGGAACACCGAAATATTGAACAACCTTCTTCGGAAATGGTGATGTCCAGGAACTGATTCGAGTGCGTCGTCACGAAGACGTAGAGATTCGGATTCGGATGATCAAAAATTGCGTCGATAAAAGCTCGCTGAAAGCCTGGATGTAAAAACAGATCCGGTTCTTCGATAAAAAGAAACAGCGGTTTGTCCTGTCGCTCGAACAAGGGCAACGTCAAGATGATGATTTGCTGCAAGCCGTCACCAAGTGACTGGATCGGCCGTTCGGCCTCATTGCCAATCTTGATGTTGACCGTATCGTGCTCGCGACGCGGGATGAGCGCGACAGGTTGCCCCCGGAAAAACGCTGACGACAGATATTCCTCGTACTTGCGAATGAACTGGCGATCAGCCAGCGACCCCAGTAGTCGATCCGTCAGAACGTCGTAGAGATCAAGTCCGGTGAAGACAGTCTTGCCGCTCATTTGCGTGCGAGCTTGGTTGATGTCGTCCTCCCGCGAATGATTCTGGCGATTCGTTCCCTTGATGTAGTCTGCCCACGTACGATCGAAATAGGCAAACTTTAGATCGTCATCGTTGACGCCCAGTCGCATGCCACGCAATGTTGGGATGTAAACGAATTCGACGTCTTTGAATGGCGGTTCAGGGACTGGCTGATTGTGCCCTTGGCTTGATGATTTCCGCTCAAGCCGCTCGATTCCTCGTACAATCAACTGAAGTGCGTTCTGATGGTCATCGTAAATCTTCCTATCGAAATCTCCGCGTTGATTCGATCTAGCACGGCTAACGTTTGAAGCCAGCTCTTCAACTTCCTTCGCCGCGCGTTCGGCCTTCCCAAAATGCTGATTGCATCGGTGAAAGCCGAACACTGGACAGTTCAAAAGATCATTTGACTTTTCGGCAATCTCTCGATGTTTTGACAAGCCTGGTGCTGAAACAATTGACTGCCGAACACCTTGACGGACTGCACGAGCGTCTTCATCGTCCGTCGAGATCATCAGGTTCGCCCCTGCCAAAAACATCGCTCGCATCAGTCGGCTTTTGCCCGAATTGTTCGGACCGACGAACGCATTGAGCCGCCGTATGTCTCGGAGAGAATTGAACGGTGCGTCAGCGTCGTAATCATTGGCGACCGATTCCGGCAGCTTGATTTCTTCGATCCGTAACATAGGCAAACCCCTAGCCATGCTCCCAGCGAACCGACATTAGTCCAAGAAAAACCGCGAAGTTGCTCACTTGGCTCGCTCGTAGGCTTGGCGTTCAATCGCCTTCAGTTGGCGATCACTGCACCGAGCCAAGGCGCGGAACAAATTCGGGTGGTCAAAGATCTGCTGGGCGATAGCGTCGGGGACGTGATGTGCCAACAGTAACAACTCTTCTTCGTCAGCCTCCAGCACATCCGCCAGCCGATGGATCAGGGACTCCGACGGCGAGCCGTCGAAGTCGAGTCGACCGCGTTCGACTTTGCTGAGGTATGAGAAGCCAACACTGACAAGTGGCGCAAGTTTGCGCAGCGAATAGCCTTTCGATTTGCGCAACTCGCGAATTCGGTCACCGAATGCATTCATGTCGATCTGCCTGCCTGCTTGTTACCGGACGCAGTTAATCTTACATTTGTAGCAGTCCGCAGGCAACACGCTTGCAGCGAAGTCACGACAGTCAAATCATTGGGGCACAATAGATGGCGTCAGATCGCGGGGTCATTTTCTTTTTACACGTCCAAGCAAGAACGGATGCTTGATGCAAGCGCTGCCACTTTTTAAAGACGAATATCTGTTCTCGATTTGGGAAGATGAGTTTCATCAATATGCTGCTGAGCATGATGCTCAAGTCGTTGCGGCGTTAACAAGCTGGGACTCTCGCGACAAAGATCTGACTGAGCGACAACTTGATGGTCTGTTCGTCACTAAGTTGTTTCGCGACCTTTGGGGCTACGAAGGAACCGGTACGACAGACGCAACTGATGGGTACACGCTGCTCTCGGAGTACTCCGTCCCAGGGGCAGGACAGCGCGGTGGGACCGGAAAAGCCGACCTCGCGCTCGGCAACTTTGGAATGACAGGCTTATGCGACGTTCCCCAGGTTCTGTGCGAGTTCAAGGACATCAACTCAGGGCTGGACGCACCGCAAAAACGCAAGGGCAACGACCGCTCGCCGGTACAGCAGTGCCTTGACTACCTGAAGTACGCCTTCGACAAAACCGAGGACAATCAACCCGTCAAGCCGACTTGGGGCATTGTCTCGGACATGAACGAGTTCCGGCTATACTTCCGCAAAGCCGGCGATGCTCAATGTCAACGGTTCGTGATTGCATCCAGGGACGAAGCCGATGCAATGTTAGGTGTGTCGGAAACCGCGATTCAAAAACGCTTCCTGTTTTGGAAGTTGTTCTCAAGTGGCCAGCTGATCACGGATCGAGGCCAAAGCGAGCTCGAAAAGATACTTGGCCGCCAATGGACGCTGGAAAAATCGCTCGAGCGAGATTTCTACAAAGAGTACCAGGCTTACCGGCAACACGTATACGAGTCGATTCTCGAAGCCAATCCAAACTTCGCAGGCACGCGCGGCGAACTGGTGAGGATAACACAGCGGTTTCTCGACCGTTGCATCTTCCTGCTGTTTTGCGAAGACATGGGGAAAGCTCTGTCATTTCCGACGGATCTACTGCGCGACATCCTGATCCGCGAAAGTTGTTCACCAACCTACTCGGGCGATTTCGACAATATTTGGGCGCTCGTTAAGCAGCTATTCAACACGATGCGAGATGGCGGTGTCTTTCCGCCCAATCATCAAATTCACAAATTCAACGGAGGCCTATTCGAGAACCTCCAAACGCTCGAGAACCTTCGTGTCCCAAACCGAATTTTCTGTGCCCAGGGACAGGGCGAGTCGAAAGAACGACTCGCTGAGTTTAAGAACACGCTGCTATACCTTTCAGCCACTTACAACTTTGGTGCCACGTCAGCCGGCCGCGAGCGGACGATCACGCTTTATGCACTTGGCCGCATCTTCGAGCAATCCATTACCGACCTCGAATACATGCGAGCAGAAGCCGACGGAGTCCCCACCGTCGCGAAGCTTTCTAAGAGACGGCGTGATGGCGTCTATTACACGCCCGAATGGGTCACGATATATATCGTCCAACACGTTATCGGTCGGCGGTTGGAAGAAGAACGCGAACGAATCGGCTTGGTTCTTGGTCAGTCGATTAGCGAGGACGACTTAAAGAAGTATCGAAAGGCTCGTACGAAGCCGAAAACGAATCCAGCTACCATCCACGTAAAGAAGCTCGATCAGTACGAAGAGTTCTTAGACCACGTCACGGTACTTGATCCCGCGTGCGGCAGCGGTGCGTTTTTGATTCAGGCACTGCAATACTTACAGCAGCACCGTCGTGACATTGCCGTCGAGCGAGAGCGAATCACAGGAGCGGCATCGCTTTTCGATCAGGATGCAATTATTCGCAGCATTCTGTCGGACAATCTGTACGGCGTGGACATCAACCCAGAATCCGTCGAAATCACACAGCTCGCGTTGTGGTTGAATACAGCATCGCCTGGCAAGCCGCTAAGCACGCTGGACCAGAACATTCAGTGCGGAAACTCGTTGGTTGGAGACGGCTTCGCCGAATTCTACAACGCGAAGCACAAGACTTTGTTCGACGACGCCGATCCCGCCGAGCGAGAGAAGGTCAACGCATTCGATTGGTCGGCGGCCTTCCCAAAAATCCTCGGTCCCGACGTCGATAAACAGCATCGCGGTTTCGATTGCGTGATCGGCAATCCTCCATACGTCAAATTGCAGCACTTTCGTAAAGTTGTTCCTGATGTTGCTGAGTTTTTATCGTCAGCGACAACGGTCAATGAAACGGATGGGTCGTCCGTGCGTCTGTATGATTCGACCAGATCAAAGAATTATGATCTCTACTTGCCGTTCATCGAGCGAGGCTTATCCCTCCTGAATCCTTCCGGGCATCTTGGTTACATCGCCCCGAGCGTATGGTTGCTCAACGAGTACGGCGTGGGTTTGAAATCACTGTTGAAGCGATCTCAGCGGTTGAATCGCTGGGTCGACTTCAAAGATTTTCCTGTTTTCGACGAAGCGATGACGTACACGGCGCTGCAGTTCTATCGAGGCAGTCCGAGCAAGCACATCACGTTTGCCGCCTGCCCCGACGGCCAACTCGCAACGGTGGAAGACGTTGGAACGATCCCCTACGAATCGCTGGATGCCGACGACACGTGGGTATTCTTGCCGGATAACGAACAGAACCTGATTGATCGACTCAAGCAGAAGTGTTCCAGGCTTGATGAGCACTCGGCAGTGGAAACCATATTTCAAGGACTGGTCACCAGTGCCGATTACATCTTTCAACTCGAAAGAGTTGGTCCAAAGCAATATCGTCAAACAGGAAGCAAAGCTGACGGAATTCTTTACGATATCGAAGATGAATTGATGAAACCGCTGGTATCTGGAGTAGATGCCAAACGCTATCTGGAACCAAACACGACAACGTATTTGTTGTTTCCGTACGACGTAAGGTCCGACGATGCGGTGCTTTGGTCGTCTGATGAAATGTATTCAAGATTCCCGAAGGGATGGGAATACCTAAAGCGATACGAATCCGATTTGCGTGGCCGAGAAAACGGCAAGATGGACCGAGATCATGACTGGTGGGGTTATGTTTATCCTAAGAGTCTTGGCAAGCACGAACTTGCGAAGCTAGGCGTTGCAACAACAGTTCCTGAAATGAGAGTCTTTCTGGACTCCGAAGGCAGGTTCTATTTTAACAACGTTCGTGTCAACGGCATCTTGGTCAAACCCTCGCATGCATGGTTTCTACTGGGCATTCTTAATTCACGAGTCGCCGACTTCGTGTTTCGCCGCATCTCGAAACCCAAGGAACCTCGTCCGTCCGGTGCCTACTTCGAGGCAAACAAGCAATACATTGCTCCTATTCCTATTCCTTCAGCAGACGATTCCCAAACCAAGACAGTTGCCAGCGCCGCCCAGCGATTGCAAACGCTTCACACGCAGCGACGCGACATTATCGAAGCAATTGACCAACGATTCGCCAGTAGACAAATGGTTGACAAGCCGAAACCGCCGAGCTGGATTTGGGCAGATGTATTCGACGTGGCTCATTGGAAGAAGGCCAACCCCGAAGGGCTCCGCGGGCGGGCCTTGAGTGCGTGGTCCAAGTCGCACTACGAATCGCTTCTTGACAAGAAATACGAAACAGTCGAAGACCAGATCACGTTCGGCGACACGATGATGGCAGCTCACGAGGACGGTCAGCTCAAGTTTTTTATCGGTGGCCGCTGCGTGATCGACGGCATCTATGTCACCGACGACGAAGCCAATGTGATCCTTCCACAATGGCAGCAGAAGGCGCGCGATAGCTTTGTCTCTGAGTCGATGAACGCGAAACGAATAGTCACACGACTTCTCGATTTGCGAACGACTAGCAACCCTGCGTTGACCTCCCAGTTGGCCGACTTTACTAAGAAACTGGCGGACGTTGAATCGAAGATCCTCTCCGAAGAACGCGCTCTCGACGACTTCGTCTACGACCTTTACGGGATTGATCCCGATTCGGAAGATCGCGTCATTATCGAAACCGATACTGCCCGCCGCGCCGATGCTCGATTCCCCCGACGAAAGGAATAGTCGCTAACTATGGCCTTTAAGAGCTTGTTTGTCGGCGTTGGCCGGCACGCTGACCCTAACACTCCCGATTTGCCCGGCCCGCCACGAGACGCGAGGGCGATGCAATCCTTATTCAAGGATAGTTTAGATGGTGGTGAATTCGACTTGTTAGTAGATGAACAGGCGACGACGAAAGCTATTTCGTCCTCACTGGATCAGCTTTTTTCGACGGCGACCGATGAGGACACGCTGCTTTTCCATTTCTCGGGCCATGGCTCAGAGAATCATGATCTGATCCCACATGACATTGACGACAGTCGTGTGAGTGAAACGACCATTCCCATGGGGCAGATTGTAGAATTACTGCGGACGTCGGAAGCTAAGAACATTATCTGTTTCTTAGATTGCTGTTTCAGCGGAGGTGTTGGGGCAAAAGTTCTTACCGGCTTGCCGCGAACCCGCGACAGCGGATTTAGCTTCGATCAGATGGCCGGTGAAGGCCGCATCATCGTTGCCGCTTCGGAGCCCACCGGCGAGGCGTTAGAGTGTCCATCTCGAAATTTTGGCCTGCTAACACTCGCCATCATGCAGACGCTTCGCGAGGCGGCAGCTCCGCTTCCGGTCGGCCTGTTCTGCGACGAACTGCAAAAACGAGTACGAGCTGAGGCCGGAAGATTCGGTTTTAGGCAAGAGGCAGTGGTGCTCAACCAGATTGCTGGCGGTTTGCTGGTCCCCAACTTGGTGCCTGGACGAAACTACGCTAAACACTTTCCGGATGTCGCTGCGGTTCGGTTCGATGTCAACTATGAAGGGATGACGGACGCGGGTATTGCCGATAGCATTGTTGATGTCTGGCGTCGAGACATTCCAACATTGAATGAACTTCAATTGCAATCGCTGAACGAGAAACGATTGTTTGAAGCCGGTTCACTCGTGGTTCAGGCACCAACGTCGTCCGGAAAAACATTCATTGGTGAACTCGCGTCTGTTTTTCATGCATGCCAGGGTGGACGATCACTATTCTTGGTACCCTACAAAGCGCTTGCGACCGAGAAGGCCGAGCGTTTTGCTCGCATGTACGGTGACGTCGGTTTACGGGTCATAAAATGTACCGGAGACAGTCGCGATCAGGTGCCTGCTTTCTTCAAAGGCAAGTATGACATTGCTCTGATGACTTACGAAATGGCGTTGTCTTTATTGGCGGGCGACACGTCGTCGATTCGCACAATTGCCTGCATTATCATTGACGAAGCTCATTTCGTATCGGATGCAAACCGCGGCATTTCCGTGGAATTGTTGATGACGCTCGTGCGACAGTCTCAGAAAAAGGTGTCGGCTCCACAGCTGCTCTGTCTATCCGCAGTGTCGGGCGAGAGCTCAAGGCTGCATAATTGGCTTGGCGCGGAATTGCTTCGCTCAACGACACGACCCGTAGAGTTGACGGAAGGAGTGCTGGCCCGAGACGGCTCTTATCTGCATCTGACGCCTGACGGAAAAGAGCAGACCAAACAGTTGGTCAAACGTTCTGAAATTCGTCAGTTGCGAGATCGTCCGGGCCTGCGTGACATGCTCGTTCCGCTAGTGAAACAGCATATTGCAGATGGCCAATCAGTCTTGATCTTCAGGCCGTCACGTTCGGCAGTAAAGCATGTGGCTCTTTATTTGGCAGAATCCCTCGCGGAAGGTGACTACTCAGACATATTGAACGGTCAAAACCAAGGCGATCCATCAAACGATTCAACTGACTTGAAACGCTGCTTAGAACGTGGAACTGCTTTTCACAGCAGTAACTTGGCTGCGAGCGAACGATTGGCTATTGAGAGAGCCTTTGCCGATCCAACGCACCCGTTAAAAGTTCTCGCCGCAACAACCACGATGGCCGCTGGCGTAAACACGCCTGCCGACTCGGTGGTCATCATGGAAACCATGTTTCCAGGGCCGTTGAAGACGCCATTCTCAGTCGCCGAGTATAAGAACATGTCTGGTCGGGCCGGCCGACTTGGCTATGTTTCCGCCGGTCGTTCAATCGTGCTCGCCGAACATTCGGTGCAACAAAAGGCACTGTTTGATCAGTACGTCAACGGTGACTTGCCAACGCTATCTTCCTCCCTATCGCAGGATGAAATGGAGACCTGGGTGTTGCGACTATTGCTCCAAATTCAAACGGTTCCCCGTGACGAGATGGTCGATCTGCTCGGTGATACATTCGGAGGCTATCTGCGATCGTCTAAATCCTCGGGTAGCGTGGACGAATTGCGAGATGACGTAGATGAAGCTGTTTCTGAACTGTTGGACGTGGGGATGCTGGATCACGAACGTCGAAAGCTGTTCCTAACACCACTTGGGCGAGTTTGCGCCCGATCGCTGCTTTCTTACACGTCAAGCCAACGGATCGTGAAGTCTCTGAACAAGGTTGGAAAGCAGTGCGAGCTCACAGAGCTTTTAGCGATCGTTCAATGTGTGGAAATCTGCGACGACAGCTACACTCCGTATCAGCAAAGAGGCAGTTTCGAGAATCGCTGGCTCGGTGAGGCACGGTCAGCGTTTGGCCCGAATATCTATGATGCGATGTCTATCGGTGCTACGGGCGATTTCGCTCTTCAAAAGCGATGTAAGAGAGCGTGCTTACTCTTGGACTGGATAGCTGGGACTCAGATCCGCGAAATTGAGAGCAAGTACACCGGCAACAACTTTTCTTCGATGGCAGCGGGCGACATACGACGTATCGCTGACAACACCCGACTCGTATTCGGCCCCGTGACAGAAATCGCCGCCCTGGTTCTGGGACAAACTTATGAAGCGAAAGAACTTGACAGTTTTATGCGGCGTCTCGAATTCGGTGTGCCAGAGGGCGGCGTTGAACTTACAAACCTTCCTGAAGCATTCGACCGCGGCGATCTGCTGACTTGGATCATCGACGGCGTGCATTCCATATCTGATCTTTTGGGTGGAACATATCGCCGACTGGTCAAGCACAAGAACAAAGCGAAGGAAGCCGCGTTTGCACAAATCAAATCAGAATCCGATCAAAGAAGGAAATGAGCGTGTCGCGATGAAAGCTTTTCAATTTGTATGCCTATTCGGACTGTTTATCAATTGGTCAGGTTTAGTGCATCCTCAGGAAGTGGAAATTCTGCCAAAGCGTCAGCAAATATTCCTCACGCCGAACACAGCTCTCGATCGCGTCCAGCAAGAACATTCCACGGAAGCTCCGATCGTTGTATCGCAGGACGAACTCGATCAGTTAATTGACTGTAAGGGTGGTGGCGCGTGTCCAATTTCAGCGGCGTTAATTGCGTCACAGGGACTGCGGGCGATGGCGGGGCTGCCGGTGGATCCGCAACCGCATCGGACGGCGTTACGTGTGTTTCGGGACAAACCAGAGTTGTTGCTAGGTCGAATCAGCAACGATCGCTTTGTCAATTTGATTGCTTATCTCTGCGCGGACTTTCAAGAGATGTCGACAGCGATTTCGGTCCTATCTGCGCCCAATAGTCCGCATTCCGCACTAGAACCGAAATGGTCGGAAACTGATGGGCCGGACCTGTCGGTGAAGCATGGAGAGATGAAGGTTTTGGCTTACACAGTGACGACGGCGGATGGGACCGTGCGAGGCAGGCATTTTGTGTTGCTGAAAGAGAACAATGAAGGCAAGTTGTCTATTCTTAACCCTGGGAGCCCGCTGAAACAGCGATTCTTCTTGGTCGAGTATCGTGGTGTCCCGACCGCGGCCAAACAGCGAGTGTTCTTTGTCGTTCCCGACGGATTGGATAAGTCCAAACAAACCTACGAGCTGAATACGATATTCACCGTTCGATTCTTGACGGACGACGCCGATGGATCAACTGACGACGCTTCGAGGGTCGAGACGATAAAGGGCAAGATCGACTTGCTGGCTGATCGGTTGCGATCGTCAGGTGAATTGACGTCGCCGGTAGCTTGGAGAAGTGGGGGAGCCGCATTCGGATTGCCAGGTATTGACCTGCCGGTGGAAGTTGGAGGCGGTGGTTACTCGGCTTCTGAAGCAATCGAATTGTTCCGCCATGCTGGGAGAATCAATCTGAACTTGCGTGATGTCATCGGCGGCGCACATGGTCGGCCTCTGACAAAATCAAGCACAGCACTTTCACAGGATGTGTTGCGAAAGCTAGTGGCTGGCGAGGCTTACGTGGCGGTGGCGATCACGGAGCCAACCGCGGGAACTGATATGAAGGCCATGAAAAGCAAAGCTGTTCGTTACGAGGCTGGCTTCAAATTGACCGGACGCAAGCTTTGGAACGCACGGTTGCGTCAAGCGACTCACGTTGTGCTCTACACACTGGCGGCCGACAGCAAAGACGGAGAACGTTCGGCGTTCCTTATCCCCCTTGATCACCCCGGTTTGAAGGTGGTTGACCGCTATGCCCACGGGCTAACCGGAAATTCTTTTGGTGGTCTTGAGTTTGACGATATGTTCGTCAGCCGTGACCACCTGCTGGGCGAGGATGGTGATGGAGGTGAAATTTTTAACGAACACTTTCAATACTGGCGCCTGATGCAGGCCGCCGCGGCGATCGGATGCGGCGAAGCAGCTCTAGATCAGATGGCCGAGCGAATCAAAACGCGAGAGGCATTTGGCGCACCGATAGGCCGCTTCACGCACCTGCAACAACCAATCGGTGAGTACCTAACAAAGTTACGAATGGCGATGTCGCTCGCACGGGAGGCGGCCCAAATGATCGACAATGGCGACTACGAGGGTGCGACGCCGTTGGTCAACGGCCTGAAAGCTGAAGGCGTCGAAATCGCATTGTCTGCGTGTGATGCAGCTATGCGTGCCCACGGAGCGATGGGATACAGTCGAGAAACTGATCTCGGTGATCGAGTTCGAGATTTGATGGGATTGCGAATCGCTGACGGCACTACGGACGTTATGCGAATGTCGGTCGTAAGTGAGAAATACGGATCCGATCTTTGGAAGATGGCTATCTACGGTGTTAGAGACACCGATACCAACATCCCAAAAGATAAATTGCAGCCTGCAAGTGCCGAGTAGCCTGCCAAGCCTAATGGACTGGACTGCCCAAATATCTTTGTCTCGACGTTGGATATCCTTCTAGCCGACCATCGCTGCGGTTTTGAGTAATTTTTGCGTTCCTTACGTGAGTGTTCAACTAGCGACAACGAGATTAACTGAACGACTCCGCTTGGCTGTGCGTCAATATTTGGAGACAAATGTTAATTGTGGTTCAGGTTGATGAATCCAGCAACGGAAACAGTCGCTTGCTGCGAATCCGATCCAAGAATTCTCATTTTCTTTCCCACCCCATGACCAGACGTGTCACGGGCGCCGGCTTCAATGATCCGGGCTGGCATTTTTGCTAGCAAAATTCTGTGTTGGGGGATTGTCCGGGTTTGTGGACAAGGGATAAGATGATTGCAGTGTTTAGTGCACGCTACACAACGGAGGCCGGCGGATCGTGTTTTCGCGGGTTTCCAGGGGAGAAAGTGGTTGATGGAGATTGCCATGCTTTGGATGCAGTGGATTTCGGGCGAACGTTCGGCGGGGAGGCCTGCGCGATGAAAAAGGCTCGTGGTGTGAAGTCGTTTGGCGCGGTGCTGCGCGAGAAACGTATGGCGAAGAAGATCACGCTGCGCAAGTTCGCGGAGATGATCGGCGTGTCGGCAACCTATTTGTCGCAGGTCGAACAGGATCACTTCGCGCCACCGACGGCGGATCGTGTCACAAAGATCGCCGAGTTGCTGGGCGAAGATCCTGACGAATGGATTCGTTTGGCCGATCGTGTGCCAGACGATGTGGATGTCATGGTGCGGCAACACCCAAAGGATATGCCGGAATTGATGCGGCTAGCGACCGGGCTTTCGCCAGAACAGTTTGAAGTCATCAAAGAACAAATTCGGAAAATGAAAAAGCGGGGGAAGTGACGATGGTCGTTGATTTGTGGGCACAGGGAATCAAAGTGCCGTCGCTGTCGTCTCGCCAGATCGCTGCCGAGGCCGATGCGGTGCTGGCGGAGTATGCGAAGCGATTCGGGCCGATCACGAAACCGCCAATCGAGATTGAGGACGTTACAACATCGGTGTTGCCGTTGACGTTTGGGTTCTCGGATCTCCAAGGCCAGCTTGGTGGTCGCGTTCATGGTGCGATCTGGTTCTCGCGGCAACAAGTTCTTATCGACAACGCACTGAATCCTGATCGCTTCCCTGATCTCTTGGGCCGATACCACTTCACGCTCGCTCACGAACTGGGACATTGGCAATTACACCGCTTTCTGTTCTTGGACGAAGATGGTCATGCGGTGCTGTTTGGTGACGGCGAAACGCCAGACGTGATTTGCCGCAAGGATCATGCTCGTCCAATGATCGAACGACAAGCCGATGAGTTCGCTGGTTGTTTATTGATGCCCGAGTGGTTGCTCAGGCCGGCGTGGCGAGAGTTAACCGGCGGCGATGATCCGATCTGCGACAGGCAGCTTCGCGAACTCGTCCCGCCGATAGAGCCAATGCGTTTCTTGATTGACGCCGACGGAATCGAAGTCGAGCCGGATCCGATTCGATTGATGCGTGAGGTGTTCTGTGAATCGCTTGCTGGCCAATTTGCCGTGTCAGAGGAGGCGATGCGGATTCAATTGGAATGTCTCGGTCTGTTCGTCACTGAGCGAACACCGCGGCCCGCTCCATAGTCGCTTCGATTTGATAGGAGTTTGCGTCGCGTACGTTATACCGCCTTCCTCCGAAGGCGTTTCTTTTTGCCTTGAGTGTTTAGTGAGTACTTTACACGGAACTATTTATGGGGAGCTATCCAAATGTCAAAGAGTTTTGATCCGCGGTATGTCCTGCGGCAGGTTTCAAACGAACTGCTGGAAGACCTGTTGGAAGGACAATCGCAAACAGTTGATGTGCCGTGGAGCGAATTAAAGGAAACACAAATCGAACCGATCTTTTCGGCGTGGCAGTCAATGCCCATCGAGCCGCGGCGGGCGATAGAGCTAATTTTGCGCGATGTGTTCTCGATGGCGAACGATCATGGTGTGCGGGCGATCATGGAAGAAGCGAATCGTCAAGGGAACACGTCGCTGCTTGACGACTTGGCCGGCGACGTGAGCCGTTTCGACATTGCAATGCGGACGTGCTTGCAAGCCGACGCGGTGTGGTCAGTCGCTTCCCAGTTTGCGAAGGCAGATGAAGTGTCGGGCGGTCGCTATTGGATTCGGCGGACCAATGTCCCCGAAGGCACACTGAATGTGGAGCCCGATAACGTGATCGTGTTGCAGAAAGCTATCGCCGCGTTCTATCAAGCGGGCCAGGGGCGCGGCCGGCAATGCGTGATCGAACACTTGATACGTGCCGATGGAAGCCATTACTTCTTCGCGTACTTAGACGATTATACCGACACGTACTTAAAAGTCGTCGAATCGGGAAAGTTCGCTCGCGTATGTGAGACGCATGCATTTCAGGTTTTATTTGTAATGAGCGCGGATCTGAAGACACTGGACATGTTCGTTCATGGAGGAAAACAGGTCTACGAACCGCTGCAGCAGATCTTCACCCGAGTGATTTTGAGCATCGAGTTGCCGCCCGAAGATCCAGAACTTCACCCGTACGCATTGGGAGTCTTGCTCGATCCAAAGTTCTCGTTCCCCACCGATCCGGCGGACGGCATCCTGAGCGTTGAAGTTGTCTCGGCGAACGTCCGTGCAAAGGGTGGATCACAGCGACGGATTGTCTTAAAACCCGATCAACAACTCGGGCCGTGCGATTTCCAATCAATGATTGACGAATGGGTAAACACGGAGAACGTGCCACGTTCGATCATGCACATGTATGGCATTACGCTGCGATTTAATTTCGATCGTAGCGATCCCGAGTTGCCTTCGAAGATGCAATTTTCAATCTCCTGCCCGAACCGGTGTAGTTTGAAGAATCTGCCGGATGATCAACGTGAAATTGGCGAAAGGTATCTCAAGTTCTGGGGGATCGACCGTGCAGTCGATAGCGAAGTGGCTGTTTCCGCTGATTAATTTGCCTTGCCGTGCTAATCGCGTAACACTGGACAACTTGCGGGCATTCGGCGAGACCGACCCGACAGCCCTTGTTGCCACCGGATTCTTGATGCCGATGGGGCCAGCGACGCATGTGCAAGCCATCAATGGATGCGGATGTGGCTTGCATGAGGTAGTGCGAATCGGTCGCGGTCCGCGTGCCCGTTTTATGACGTCGTGTGTGATTGATGGCGTTGAAGAGATCCAGCGGGATCGGCTTCGGCAGTGGTTCGTTAACGATTTGCAAGTCGGAGACGAACTTGCGACCGCGATCAAATCGGACGGCAAATGCCGGGCAATCGTGATTGATGGAGCATGGCTGATCGGCGAGTTGATCGTCGACGGCGTGCGTCTGGAGATCTTTTTGGCAAGGGAATCCGATGTCGATCGCATATCCGAGTGTGTCGTTCCATCGCGAGCGATCGTCGTGGTAGCGGATTCAGTTCAGCGGACGTGGGATCAATTTGCAGGCGTCGTGAAATTGTCGGATGCGTTTTCGTTTGCTGGACCGAAGCCGGTTTTTCAGGCCGACCGTGTGCGTTCGATGGTCCGTTGGGAGGATGGGACTGACGGTAACGTGTTCCTTTGCAAGGGCGAATTTTGGGAACTGCGTCACGAAGGCAAGGTTGCCTACTTAAAAGATTCGGTGGGTATGGGTTATCTCGCGCGTTTGCTGGCTCAACCGAATCGAGTGATCCCAGCAGTCACGTTGTTGGCATCGCGACTGGGGATTGATCCGCTGCAACTCTCTGGCTCTAGCGGTGAAGTGATCGACGAGCAGGCACGAGAAGACTACCGCGGCCGGTACTTGATGCTTCTGGATGACATGCGTTTGGCGGAGGCGAATCACGATCGGGCGACGATGGAGCGAATTCAGCTCGAACAAGATGCGTTGACAACCGAATTGTCGGCTGCATTTGGCAAGGACGGTCGTGGACGCGTGAAATCGGACGCGGAGAAGGTTCGCAAATCCGTGTCGATGGCAGTGACGCGGGCGATCGAAAAGATCACCGTGCATCACACTTCGCTGGGCCGTTACCTCGATGTGTCGATGGAGTTGGGTGGCACGATGGTCTATCGCCAGCACGAACCGATGGACTGGCTCGTGTGATTTTCTTCGGTCGGCGAGTTGCCACACGGTTTGTGGCACCGCGACATGAGTTGTGGCGGCACGTCTTCGCTGTGAGGACGTGACGAACGAACCTCGCCGGCCGCCTGCGTTCTATTCGTGACATGGCTTGTCGCGACGCAGCTTCTTTGCGGTCTGTGCGAATCGCTCACATCACGGGATGCCTCCAGCCGGAGACAACCATGAGTGCGAATACTCAAGCGGGCGGCAAACGGCTCGGCGAAGAAATTCTCAGCGATTTCGCGATGAAGACAGCGCGGATCAAGGCTGAGCAACTCCATCGGCGACCGGAGTTCAGCGACTGTGACGCCGAAGACATCGCTCAAGAGTTGCTGATGTACTTGATCCAAAAAGCGGACTGTTTCGACCCGACGCGATCGAAAGTGAACACGTTCATCAATCGAGTCATCAACTCGGGCGTGCGAGAGCTGTTGCGATCGAAGAAACGCCACTAACGGCATCCGATGGAAGATGGCGTGCAAATGCAATCGTTTGAGACGCCCGTCGACACGGTGGATGAGACTTTCGCGACTCTGGGCGGCGAAATCTGTGACGAGGACCAGAACCGACGAAACCAGTCGACGTACACCGATCCATTCGACGCGATCGACGAAGCGGACGCGTTGGAGGTCGCGATACAGAAGATGCCCGCGGAATTGCGGCAGGTGTGCGAGCACCTGCGTTGTCATTCCATGAGCAGCACGATGGAGAAGTTTGGCCTACCGCGACGGCGGTTCAACGCGATGCGTGTGGAGATTGCCGAGCACTTGAAGAAGTACGGCGTGACCAATTTATAAGTTTGGTGTGCAAGGCGACTAAATCACGGCATAGGTAACCAGGGGCGGCCAACGGGTCGTCGGAACATCAAACCTTCCATCCACCAGGTTAGCGAATGAGTGATTTGGACATCGAACGCCGTGTGGCGCTTTCATTGGCGGTCGGCCGTTACCTGCGATCGGCCGACCGCTTCAACCAAGCGTCGCGAGATTTTACCGGAGCGTGCAAGTCGCTTCGCAAGCAACTGGGCACCAACCAACGTTTCGTCGCCCAGATTGATTTCAAGCACTACCTCGTGACCAGCGATCGGGACGGCAACTTCGATGTCGAAGCGATTCCCACTCTGTAACTCCAACCATCTCAGCCATCCAACCAAGGAACTATCCAGCCCATGACTAACTTGCTCGAAACCATCCAATCTGGCCGGCAATCGAAGCCGCCTCGCGTCTTGCTGTACGGTGTCGAAGGCATCGGTAAATCGACCTTCGGCAGCGAAGCTCCCAAACCGATCTTCATTCAAACCGAAGACGGACTCGACGAAATCGAATGTGATCGCTTTCCGCTGGCGACGAAGTTCGATGACGTGATCGCCGCTCTAAAGACGCTCGTCAACGAGAAGCACGATTACGAATCCGTTGTGATCGACTCGCTCGATTGGCTGGAGCGTCTCGTCTGGGACAAGCTCTGTCAGCAGTACGCGGTCGAGTCGATCGAAAAGGTCGACGGCGGGTACGCTCGCGGTTACATGCACGCCCTCTCCCTGTGGCGTGAAGTACTCGATCTTCTCAATGTGCTGCGTTCTCGCGGCATGGTGATCGTTCTGATTGCCCATTCCAAGGTCGAACGGTTCGAGGATCCTGAATCCTCGCCCTACGACCGCTATTCGCCGCGACTGCACAAGCACGCCGCGGCCCTCGTCAAGGAATGGTGCGACGCCGTGCTGTTCGCGACTCGCAAGATGCGCACGCAAAGCGAAGACGGTGGTTTTAACCGCAAACGCACCATCGCTCACGCGATTGGCAAAGACGGTGGCGAACGCATCGTGCGTGCTTATGGATCGCCCAGTTGCGTTGCCAAGAACCGTTACGGCATCGCTGAAGAATTGCCGCTCTCGTGGTCGGCGTTCGTGGCAGCGATGTCGGCCAACTAAACGACTCAACTAATTTTCTTTCTACAGACTCCAGACGAAGGACCACTGACTAACCATGGCAAATCTCAACGGCTTTGATGCCAACACCGTCGAACCAGCCGACGAACTCGAACCGATCCCCACTGGCAAATACGTCGCGGTCATCACTGACAGCGAAATGAAACCCACGAAGTCTGGCACGGGCAACTATCTGCAGTTGACGTTTCAGATCGTGGAGGGCGAGTACGCAAACCGTCTTCTCTGGGTGCGTCTCAACCTCGACAACCCCAACGCGACCGCGGTGGAAATTGCCCGGCGGGAGTTGTCTGCGATCTGCCGGTCGGTTGGCGTCTTGGTGCCAACCGACTCGGCGGACTTACACAACTTGCCATGCGTGATTCACGTGCGAGTCAAACGCCGCAATGACACCGGCGAGTTGCAAAACGAAGTAAAGGGCTACTCGATGAAGGACGCCATTGCCCAGCCGATCTCCGCGTCGCAAGTCAGCGGTGCCGACGGCCAATCCTCGTCCCCGCCTTGGAAGCGTTAACCGCCCGTCAGCTTCCAAGGAACGGCACCCAGTCAGCAATGGATTGTTGGCTGGGTGTTTTTATTCGCTCGTTGAACATCGAAGTACGCCACCATGATCAGACTCACGTTGCCCTATCCGCCTTCGGTCAATCATTACTGGCGACACGTTGGAAACCGCGTGTTGATCAGCAAGGAAGGCAGGAAGTACCGAGCGGCCGTCAGCTCGCTGCTAAATCGCAAGAATGTCGAAACGCTCACTGGCGACTTGATCGTCGATATCGTCGTCTATCCACCTGACCGACGCCGGCGTGATGTCGATAACTGCTTGAAGGCGATGTTGGACTCGATGCAGTGGGGCGGCGCCTACGAGGACGACAGCCAGATCGTGCGGTTGACGATCGAGAAACGGGAGCCGGCACCGAAAGCGGGAAACGCCGAAGTCGTCATTCAACGCATCCCAGCACCGATTGGGAAAGCTGGGTTTCGATCATGCTTGCGCTGCGACGAGGCTTTTGTTTCCACGGGACCGGGCAATCGCATCTGCGAGAGCTGCACGTTCATCAACGATCTGCTGCCACCGACGACGCCTATTGAGCGAGGTAGCAAACGGCACAACGGGGAGTTGATGTGATGAAACTGCGTTCCTACCAGAAAGCCGCGGTCGATGCGGTCTACGAACACTTGCGAAACCGTGACGATAATCCCGTCGCGGTCTTGCCGACGGGTGCGGGCAAGAGCCTCGTGCTGGCAAAGATAGCGTCCGACGCTGTTCAGCAATGGAACGGTCGCGTATTGATCTTGGCTCACGTCAAAGAGCTACTCGAACAGAACGCTGACAAGGTTCGCCGTCTGTGTTCGGACATCAAGGTCGGTCTGTATTCGGCCGGCCTCAAGAAACGCGACACGAACACGCCGGTTCTTGTTGCCGGTATTCAGAGCATCTACAAGCGAGCGTGTGACCTTGATCCGTTCGATTTGATCGTCGTTGACGAAGCCCATCTGATTTCAAAGAAGGGCGACGGCATGTACCGGCAATTCCTGGCCGATTGCAAAGTCATCAATCCACTCGTCCGCGTCATTGGCTTGACCGCGACGCCATTCCGCCTCGACTCAGGCATGATCTGCTCGCCTGAGCATTTTTTGAATCAAGTCTGTTACGAGATTGGCATCAAAGAATTGATCCGTGACGGCTATTTGAGTCCGCTCATTTCCAAAGCCGGCGTGAATCGAGCCGACTTCGGTGGTCTTCATCTCCGTGCCGGCGAGTTCGTCAGCGAAGAGGTCGAATCGCTGGTCAACGACGATGCCCTCGTGTCGGCCGCGTGCGGCGAGATCGTCGAACTGACGGCCGAGCGCCGGGCAGTTCTTATCTTCGCGTCGTCCGTCGCACACGGGCGGCGAGTCGTCGAAGTGTTGCGGGACAACCACGGCATTGAGTGCGGTTTCGTGACTGGCGAGACACCAGCCGCCGATCGTGACGAATTGCTGGCTCGCTTTCGCGGCGATGCTCCAACGTCGCTACTTGAGACCGAATCGTTGCGTTTCCTCTGCAACGTGAATGTCCTCACCACCGGTTTCGACGCACCGCGAGTCGATTGCGTCGTGATGCTGCGGCCTACGATGTCGCCAGGATTGCTTTACCAATGCGTCGGTCGCGGTTTTCGACTGCATGCCGAAAAACAGAACTGCCTGGTCCTCGATTTCGGTGGCAATATTGAACGCCACGGACCGATCGACCAGATCAAGCCGAAGGACAAAGCCAAACGTCCCGACCAAGATCCGCCGGCAAAAGAATGCGAGAAGTGTCACGCCTTGGTTGCATGTGGCTATGCGAATTGTCCTGAGTGCGGTCATCCGTTCCCGCCTCCGCAACGAGAAGCCCATGACGCCGAGGCAAGCGAGGCCGGCGTGCTGTCTGACGAAGTCACCGATACCTACCATGACGTCCAAGACATCATCTATCGTATCCACCGCAAACGCGACGCTGACGAAGACGCGCCCCGATGCCTGCGCGTCGACTACATGATCGGACTGGATCATTGGCAGAGCGAATTCATCTGCATCGAGCACTCTGGCTACGCACGTCGCAAAGCTGAAGCGTGGTGGCGTGAGCGTTGTCTCGACCCTTGTCCTACCAGCGCTGAGGAAGCTCTCGACATCGCCGACGCTGGTCTGCTTGCAGCGACCGAATCGCTGACAGTCCGCTCAATCGCAGGCCAGAAATACGATCGTATCATCAAACAGACGATAGGCGAAATTCCAAACGAGGCATTGGAAGAGGCACCGTTTTGATGGCCGATCCGCGGGAGCAGGTTGCGATCTATCGCCAACGTGGCTGGTACTGCGTGCCGCTGCGCACGCGATCGAAGTCGCCGGCGCGGCGTGACTGGACCAATTTACGATTGACCCCCGAGGTGTTTCCCGATCAGGGTAATATCGGCATCATTCTTGGCGAACCGTCAGGGTGGCTCGTTGACGTTGATCTGGACTGCGACGAAGCGATCGAGTTGGCCGACAGCTATCTTCCACAAACGCCGGCGATTACCGGCCGGCCGTCAGCCCGACGATCGCATCGTTGGTATATCGCGGTTGGAGCGACGACCGAGAAGCATACCGATCCCAGCGATGGCTCGATGATTGTCGAACTGCGTTCAACCGGAGCGCAAACCGTCGTCGGGCCGAGTATGCATCCCGACGGCGAAACCTACGAAACGCTCGATGGCGAACCGGCTGCCGTTCCCTCGTTAATGTTGGCCGCCTGCGTGAAAGCCCTCGCAGACGCCGTCATTCATCAACGTGGAACCAAGAAGCCACCGCAACATATCGCCGCGTTGCCGCCACAGTCGCCGCGTGTGCCCAACGACGTCGAAACGCGGGCAATCGCCTATATCAACGCAATGCCGTCAGCAATCGCCGGCAGTGGCGGTCACTCGCAAACCTATGCCGCCGCGACGGCACTCGTCCACGGTTTCGGACTCGATCCGGCAGTATCGCTCGCGATTCTAACCAACCACTACAACCCACGCTGCAATCCGTCCTGGTCTGAGAAAGAGCTTCAACACAAGGTCAACCAAGCAGCAACGAAACCACACGATCGCCCATTCGGCTGGCTTCGTGACGAGCGACTCATGGAACCGGCTGGTGAAACCGTTGATCTCAGTGGTTTC
Source organism: Novipirellula rosea (assembly GCF_039541335.1). NCBI lineage: Bacteria > Pseudomonadati > Planctomycetota > Planctomycetia > Pirellulales > Pirellulaceae > Novipirellula > Novipirellula rosea. Next base: position 156,045 of record NZ_BAABGA010000010.1, read on the forward strand.
ATGACCAAGTCGAATGTTGTCGTTGCGAAAGGGAGCGAACAACTAAGGTTCGACTTCAACGCCGATCCTGGTCATCTTCCTGAGCGTCTGTTCGACGTGCCAGGATTCGTCCGAAGGGTCATGGATTTCACGCTCGCAAACGCACCCTATCCGAACGTTGCGTTGGCGTTTTGCGGAGCGATGGCCCTGCAGTCGTATCTCGCTGGTCGCAAGGTCGCGACCACCGGTGATCTTCGTACCAACATCTATCTGCTGGCTCTGGCGGGCAGCGGAACGGGCAAAGAATTTCCCCGCAAAGTCAATTCGCAAGTGTTGTTTCAGATTGGCGAATCGCATTCGCTGGGCGACAAGTTCGCGTCCGGCGAAGGCATCCAAGATGCGTTGGCTCGTAGTAACAAAATGCTTTTTCAAAATGACGAAATGGACGGCGTGCTCCGCCAGATCAATCTCGACCGCGACAGTGGCCGCGAGTCTATCCCGAACATCCTACTGACGCTCTACACATCCGCCGGCGACTTTTACCCGCTCCGCGTGAAGGCAAATCAGAAAGAAGCAGGTCACGTCGACCAACCTCACCTGACGTTGTACGGAACCGCGACGCCGAAGTACTTTTACGAATCGCTGTCGCAGCGGATGCTCACTAATGGCTTCTTTGCACGGCTCAATATCATCGACGTCGGCCGGCGTGGCAAAGGCCAAACGCCCGGTTCGGCTCGCGACCTGCCCGATGAAATTTTGGAGACTGCCAAATGGTGGGCGGACTTCAATCCCGGCGGTGGCAATTTTATGACGGTTCATCCGCGACCGCTGCGAGTGCCGTTCACGCCGGACGCCGAAGCCGCAATCAACACCCTTCGTGAACAGACGGAGGCTGAATACGACAAAGCGGACGAAGCCGGTGACGAGGTGGCGCGTGCCGCTTGGAGTCGAACGTGCGAACACGCCAAGAAGCTCTCGCTGATCTACGCCGTTAGTGAAAACCATCTTCAACCACAGATCACGATTGAAGCTGTTCGTTGGGCCAGCGAGTTTTCGCTGCACCAAACCCGCCGGCAGCTCTACCTCGCATCGGTTCACGTCGCCGAGAACCCATTTCACGCCGAGTGCTTGAAATTCAAGAAACGTCTCGCCGACCGACCCAACCACACCATGGCTCGTCGTGAAATGATGCGTTCGATGACGTTGAAGGCAAGCGATTTCGATCAAATCGTACAAACGCTGATGCAGCAGGAAGACATCGAACCGGTCACGATCGAAACGCGAACCAAACCGGCGTCGGGATATCGCCTCACCACGGTGCCCGATCTGCCCAAAAAATCCGTCAGACAATCCGTCAGCGATGGTGCCGACGATTCTGACGTGTTGACGACCAAAGCGACCGATTCGACCCCGGAATGAGCGAATCTGTCAGCAAACGTCGGAGGGTCAAACTGACGGATTCGCTGACGGTTTTGGTTCGCGAAAACCTAACGATATACGAATGAAAACACTCTCTCTCCTAATGCGTCAGTGTGTCAGTCCCATTCGCCCGCGATACACGTTTGCACGCATGAGGGGGCTGTCTGACGGATTCACTCATGACGTTTCTCTTTTTTCCCTCTTTGGAGCTTTGCTTGTGGACCAATGTTCGCGTTGTCGTTTCTTTCATCCCGTTCATTCCGCTTTTCAAGAGTCGGCTGGTGGTGAGTGTCGCCGTCATCCGCCGGCTACACCGAAAAATTCTCAACGTCGGGCACGCCCGGACATCGCCATCTTCCCAGCGGTGATGGAAACGGATTGGTGTGGCGAGTTCGTCCCGCGCCGCGACACGTCGGTCCACCGCCGCAACATCGAAGCCAATGCCGCCTTCGACGCGGCAGCCCGCGAGGACGCGACCGACGCCGCCACGTGCGGCCTGACCCAAGACGTTTAGGTACTCCCGGCCGGCTCTTTCTCTGGTCAGGGCCACGGGAACAGCGGCCGTAGATAGCACAGTTTGTTTTTTGCCGATGTCCGACTTTCAAGGAGAAAGAATGAATGCAACCGACCGAGATTGGAGTCTTTGGGCTCGACGATGTGCTCGCCAATGCGATGGCCAAGGTTCGCCATCACCGAAAAGTTCAGGAACCCTGGACACGGGCGTTGCACAACTGCATCAACGCACAACGGATTCGATGTCGTCGAGCACTGCGAATGCAGACAGACGCGAAAAGCCGCTTGAGCACGATGGATTGGCACGAGACGTTGACCAAAGCGATTGTGAGTTCCCGTCAGAGGACAACAAGCCAACTCGAAACGGGAAGTTGGAAACGGGCTCTCGACAACAAATTAACATCGGTGAAACAACGCAAACTGCTAGCTTCCTTGAACCGGAAATGACGGTCTCGATGTTCGTTCGTTTGGTCAACGATAGCGGCTTCGGTGAGGTACTGACCGAGCGGCAGTTGTTGCGTCAACGCCGTGCTTTTCAGTCCATTGATGCAGGGCGTGGCAGGGTCAACGTGATGGCATTCCTTGCGTCGATGTGTTCCCGTCGTCGACGAAAGAGTCGTAATGGCGAGTTGAGCGTCGCGGATTTGGCCCAAATGTTGGAGCAGCAACGATATCGATGCGCTCTGACGGGAGATCGCTTGACGCCTGAAAACCTGGCGTTGGATCACATCGTCCCAATTTCCGAAGGCGGCGGATTTGACGTCGAGAACTCGCAATTGGTTACCCGCGACGCCAATCGAGCTAAGCACACCATGTCGCAGAGCGACTTCGTCCAACTCTGCAAAAATGTTTCCCAAACCTCTGGAAGCAACTAAATCGTCCGTCCGAACGCATCGGATCCCAATCCAACCAGCCAGAAAACCAACGACTGACCGAACCCTTCCCGTTTCATTCTCTCGCCTTGGAAGGGCAAACATGAAGGTCGAAATGTGGTCGCTTGATCGAATCAAGCCATACGAGAACAACCCTCGCATCAATGACGACGCCGTTGATGCCGTCATTCTCTCGATTAACGAATTCGGCTTTCGCCAGCCAATCGTTGTCGATACCGCCGGCGTCATCATCGTCGGCCATACGCGTTTCAAGGCGGCTACGAAGATGGGACTCACGGAAGTGCCTGTTCACGTCGCGAAGGATCTCGAACCCGAAGCAGTGAAAGCGTACCGGATCGCCGACAACCGAACCGGCGAGAACGCGCAGTGGGACTACGACCTTCTGCCCTTGGAAATCGGCGGATTACAAGAATCTGGTTTCGATGTTGAGTTGCTCGGCTTTGACGGGGATGAACTCGCCAAGCTGCTCGATCCCGGCGTCACACAGGGTTTGACGGATCCAGACGACATTCCCGAACCGCCAGACGAAGCAATTACGCAACGCGGTGATCTTTGGATCCTCGGCGAACACCGTCTGCTGTGCGGTGACTCAACCAGTGTCGAGGATCTCGATCGGCTGCTCGCCGGCGCGAAGATTCACCTCTGCAATACCGATCCACCGTACAACGTGAAGGTCGAACCGCGCAGCAAGAATGCGATCGCGGCCGGCAATTCGTCGTTTGAGGCTGGCAAAGGCAAGACGACAGAATGCCCCAAGAAGATGCGGGCCAAGGATCGGCCGCTCGCCAATGACTTCGTTTCGGACGAGGAGTTCGACCGATTACTGAAGGCGTGGTTTGGCAACATCACTCGCGTACTCGAACCCGGTCGTTGCTTTTACATTTGGGGTGGTTTCTCCAACATCGCCAACTACCCGCCGGTCCTCGCCGCGGCCGGTTTGTACTTTTCGCAGGCCATCATCTGGGACAAGCAGCATCCCGTGATGACCCGCAAGGATTTCATGGGGGCACACGAGTGGGCGTTCTACGGCTGGAAAGAAGGTGCAGGGCACAAGTTCTTTGGGCCAAACAATGCAACTGACCTGTGGCATGTCAAGAAAATTGCACCGCAGAAATTAGAACACCTCACCGGCAAGCCAGCCGAACTCGCGGTGTTGGCGATGCAGTATTCATCTCGCAAAGGCGAGAACGTGCTCGACCTGTTCGGCGGCAGTGGCTCGACGCTGATTGGTGCCGAGCAGACCGGACGCAAGGCGTTCTTGATGGAACTCGATCCACCGTATTGCGACGTGATCGTTGATCGCTACCAGCGATTCACGGGCAAGAAAGCGATCCTGGAACGGACCGGCGAGTCGCCGATCCCCGTCGGTAAACGCGAGGAGAACATGCGGTGACTAGAGTTCCTTGCAGGACCAAGCTCCGTCGTCAAAGACATAGACGAATCGAGCGCCGCAGTTCCTTGCGAAGTCAATTAGCGAATCGTTGGTCGGTAGATTCGCCGGCGGATCGCCGTCTGAGAATCGCTCAGCATTTCCGGTCTCGCGATTCAGACAACGCAAGTCGCCACCCGAGACGAGTTCCTCGGCGGCAGTTTGAGTTTTGTAGCCTTGCATCAGAATTTCTCCGGTGTGTTCGGGGTAACCGTCGTAGTGAAGGTAGACCGCTGCGTATGTTCGGTCGGCGCGGCGGACGGCGATCGTCGCTCGTGTGGACATGGTGGTTGCTCCTTAGTTCGTTTTGTCGGCCGGCAGTCGTTCGACGACGTCCGGGGGAATGGATAGCATCAGCGACCGGCCGCCCGCCCAATCGACATCGACTTGCGTCCAATCGCTATGCGGATAAACGCCGGCCACCGTTCCGATGGTGCCGGCGGGAATCGGGTCGGGATCGTCGGTCATCGAAAGCAACCGCACCCGATCGCCCGCCTTGAGATTCGTTTTCATGGTTTCGTTTCCTAGTTGCGAGCATTGTTAGTTTCTGCCACCAGCGCGGCGACTTCAGAAAGTTGAGCGTTGACCAAGTTCAACGCTCGCACGTGTGTCCATCGCAGTGTCTTGTTGTCTGGCCGAATCATTCGGTCGAGTTGCAACTCGATGTGCTGCAGCAGGTCGCGAGCAATCTGGTGAGCGTTGTCGTAGGCCGCGGCCGGTTCGACCGGCCGCGCGTTCAAGGTTTGCACGTTCGTCATTTCGTTTCTCCGTTCGTGTTTTTTGAAAAACCGTTCGTACAACCACACATGAGCCATGGGTTTACCGACACATCAAGCGAAGTCCGCGAAACATTCCAAAACTTGTGAATGTTTTTCGCCGGAATGCAACTGCCCGCGACGTTGCCGCGTGTCGCGTCGCTCGGGTGCGCCGCGTGATTACGCCCGTCACGACGAAACGCCCGCACGTTGCCAACGTCGGGCGTTGTCGGCGGCGTTCGGACTAGAAGCCGAGCGGCACCAAAACGTGGGCGTTCTTGCCCGTGACCGCGAACTCCTCGCCGGCCGTCGTCCTCGCAAAGATCGCGTCTCCGCGGCGGACTACATATTCCACCACGCCGGCCTCAAAGTTGTCGCCGGCGATCGACCGCAGTTCGTAACCCATGTCGGGTTCCGGCGCGGCCTTTTCTCCTTCAGCCAAGTCCGTGACCTGGCGGACGTCGCAGATGAACTTCATCGCTACGCCTTATGCCCTCGCCGTAAACCGGCCGCGTTCCGTTTTGACGAACCGGCTTTCATCGCCGCGTTTCATGTCGCGCAAGATCGCCGAGTACAGCGTGGCGTGGGGCGTCTTGCCGCCAGGGCTTTCCCACAGGCCGGCGTCGACCATCGCGGCAATCATCTCTTGGGCGTTCATGGGTTCGCCGCTGTCGGTCAGAACCTTCAACGCTGCTTTGACGCAAGAAAGCTTCTTCTCCCCCGCCGGCGTCGCAGTCACTTCCTTCTTCTTCGGGACTCGTTTTCGGGAACGCGTCTCGGTGGCCGGCGCGTCGGTCGCCGCGGTGCTTCCGGCCGGTCCTTGCAGCCTGCCGGCCGTTTTGATCCGCACCTTCTTTCCCGTGGAAAGATTGGTCGCGTCCCAGCCGCCACTGCGGTTCTCCGCGTCAATTCGGACCGTGACCTTCTTGTTGGTGACCTTCGCGAAATACTCGCCACCGATCTTTACGTCTGCCTTCTTCATCGTTCGTTCTCCGTTTGGGTATCGTTCGTGGTTGGCTGCCATCGTCAGGCCGCGGGAACCACCCGCGACAACGCCCGATTGCGTTTCGGCTGTTGTCCTTGTGAATCGTGCTGCGATTCCGTCCGCGGCGGTTGCCTTGCGGCGTGCGGTTTACACAACCGCACCCAAGAGGCTCTTGTTGAGCCGGTCGAGCATCTCGCAAAAGATGTAGTGCTCTTCCAAGAGCGGACCGTCCGGTCCCAGGTCCGCGTCGGCTTTCTCAAGGGCGTCGACCAAGGGGCGAAGCTCGTCGGCGATCTTGTAGTACGACTGGCGAATTTCCTGATACGTTTCGGGGTCGAGCTTTCGCATCTCTGTGAGAAGGGCGGCGACTTTCGCTTTTTGCGTTTCGTTCATGGCCATGGTTTTGTCTCTCATGAAAAAGGGTTTGAAATCGTTTTGCCGTTTGGCGTTAACACACATGAGCCATGCATTTGGAAACAGCTCAAGCGAATCTCGGCAGCAATTTACAGTCTTTTCCGATGTTTTCAAGTTTCGCCGACGTTCGCGTTTGTGGGCCGTTAAGAGATGTCGGCATGGTTTGCCGCTTGTTGGCAACATCGGGCGACACGGGCCAACGTCGTCGTCGGTTCAACGAGAGACGGCCGTGCTGGCGAGCGCGGCCGAAAGGTTGCGGGCGGGTATCTATTCGCCGGTCGGAGCAACGAAGTCCTTCAATTCCTTAAGCCGTTCGCAAAGGTGTTGCAGCGAACCGACGTGTTCCCAATTGATGGGATGGTTGGCATCGGGGGCCGGCACGTCTTCGACGATTTGGTGAAGGTCTTCGAGCAAGGTCAAAGCCCGGACATGCAAGGCGGTGTAAGCGTCTTCGACTCGAGCGGTGTTCTTTGCCATGGTTGGGTCTCCGTTGTTGGAAAGGGAAAATGCGTTTGCGTTGACACACATGAGCCATGCGATTTCAGACACAGCAAGCGAAGTTCGGGAAAGTTTTTGAATGTTTCCCGAACTCGCTTTCGCGCGTCGCGTTTAGCAATCGCGGCAGGTTTCCCAGGCCCGCTTGCTGCCGTAGCAAATCTGGCCACCCTCGACGATGTAGACGATCGCGTCTTCGGCGACGTCTTGGTCATCGAAATACTCGCTTGGGTCGTCTTCGCTCGCTTCGTTCATTTCAGCGCCGCTGGTGACGCCGGCGATACGGTTTTCAAAAGGCCAGTTCTCTTGCGTCATCAAACGCACTTCGGCGTCTGGACCGTGTTCGTCGCGGTACTCTTCCAGCAATCCGATCAGTTGGTCGATGGTCATGTTTGGGTCTCCGTTGGGGTGAATGAAAAACCGTTTCGTATGACCACACATGAGCCATGCGTTTCAAAACACAGCAAGCGAATCCAGCCAGTAATTCGCAGTCTTTTTGAATGTTTTTCTAACTCGTCGACGTGGCCCAAGATTGCGGCGTGTGTCGCGATGCGAAACGGTGGCCCGCTATTAGTCACATACGCCGTCGACGCGACACGATGTACACGTGCCCCCACAAAACTAAAGAAACGCCGCGAGGTACATCGCGGCGTATGTCGAGCGGAAGGCCCTCGGCCATTAGACCGCTTGGTCGTATTTGCGGGCCAATTCAAGAAGCTTCTTTTTGACCGGTTTCCAATCGCAGGTTTGTTCGCCGACCGAAAGTTCGCCGAAGCGTTTGTTGCGAAGCTCGCCCTTGTACCAACCCTTGGTCCATCCAAGGCGGTAGAAGAGCCGGTTGAGTTCCGTTTCGCCGTGGCCGGCATCCGGTCGGTCCCAGCAACTCTTCGTGCCGGGCTTCTTGGCGTAGTCCCATCCGCTGCAGCGTTTTGTATTGAGGGCGAGTTCTACCAAGCCCAATATCATCTGGATGTATCCGATCAGTTTCGTTTTGTTGAGCGTTCCGGCGAAGGCCCGAATCTCGATTCGGTTTCGGCCGGCGGCCAGGTGCGTCAGGTTCAGAAGGTGGTAGCGATCTCGTTCGCAGCGTGTCTTCGCGGCCTCTTTGTTGCCGTAGGTTTTAATTTGCTTTGCCCAGTGGGTTCGTTCGCGGCGTTTGGTGCCGGTCGAAGCGTAGATGGCTCGTTCGTGGTTCGCGACCAGCGAAATCAGTCGGGCCAAGGCCGCGGCGTCGCCGTTCCAGGAAACTGTTACGTGAAGCCCGCAAGATTCGTTTACTCGCGATCCGCGTTCTTTGATCGCGTCGACCGCGGTCTCTACGTTGGCGAGTCCTTCGTAGCCGCGAAGGACAGGCGATACGAACTCGCATGGTTTGCGTCCGGCCGGTGTGCGGATGCTGCCGTCTCGTTCTGCTTTCCAGCCCACGGGCAACCATTCGACCGGCAATCCGTTGTGGTATCCGCCGATCGGCGTGCGGTCGGTGCCGGGCATGTGGGTTTCGATTTCGATACCGAAGGCGATGTCGTTAGCGTTCATTCGTGTGTCTCCCAAAGGCGTGTAATTCGTTTCGTTGACACACATGAGCCATGCGTGTCGAGACACCTCAAGCGAAGTTCGGAAGTAATGTTTAAGTAATTCCCAGGTTTCTTTTCAGCCGCACACGCGGCCAGTTTTGGCCCTACGTCGCATCCAAAACATGCGGCCGACGATGCCAAACATTCAAACAATCGCGACAGTCGCCAACGTGTGCGACGTGTTGCGAACCAACCCACGGATCCCGTTATGGAAGGCAAACGAGAGAATGTTGACCCCACGAAACTTTCGGTCGCGCAACTTTCAAAGTTGTTGAGCAATGCGTACCGCCAGCGCGTTCCCGAGGAACAAATCGCCGCCGACATCGAAGCCGGCGCACCGACCAACGTCGACGGCACGATCAACCTGGTCGTCTACACCGCTTGGCTCTTACAGGAGATGAACCATGGCGACTGACCCACGACGAATGAAACCGAGCGAGTGCTGCCGGACGCTTAACAGCACGTCGCTTGGTGAGGTGATTAACGAACGCCAGCTTTATCGCTATCGAACGCGAGCCGGCAATCGCATCGGAGACAGAACGCACGTCGATCTTCTCCGCTTCACTGCTTGGCTAGTCGAAGAACGCCATCGTCCGAAGCCGCCTGCCGAGGAGGATCCCTACGGCAAGGTCAAAGACAAAGCCCGCGCCCGTAACGCAGCGATCGCATTGGCAGGTCGAGACATTGGTGATCTGCCGGTAATCGAAAATCCGCAACGAAAAGCCAAGGCCGCCGGCAGCTTTCGATACTTCTGCGAAGCGTACTTCTCGCTGACGTTTCACCTGCAATGGTCGCCGGATCACTTGAAGGTGATTGAGCGAATCGAGGAAGCGGTCGTTCGAGGTGGACTGTTTTCACTCGCGATGGCGCGTGGTAGCGGCAAGAGTTCGCTGGCGGAGGTGGCTTGTATATGGGCGGTTCTCAATGGCTATCGTGATTTCGTCTGCCTGATCGGCAGCGATGAAGGCCACGCCTGCGATATGCTCGACTCGATCAAAACGGAACTCGATGCCAACGAATTGTTGCTAGCCGACTATCCCGAAGTGTGCTTTCCAATCCAGGCGTTAGATGGCATCTCAAACCGGGCTAACGGACAGCTCTACCAGGGAAAACGCACGCAAATCGGATGGACCGCCAAAGAGGTCGTCTTGCCAACAATCGCCGGCAGCAAAGCAAGCGGCGCGATCATCAAGGTTGCCGGCCTTACCGGGCGCATCCGCGGAATGAAATTCAAGCGTCCGGATGGCCGAACAGTTCGGCCGTCGCTTGTCGTGCTTGATGACCCGCAAACGGACGAATCAGCTCGCTCGCTATCGCAGTGCGCCAACCGCGAAGCGATCCTCGCCGGCGCGGTACTCGGGCTTGCCGGTCCAGGTAAAAAGATCTCTGGCATTATGCCTTGCACGATCATTCGTCCTGGGGATATGGCTGACAATATTCTCGATCGCGACAAGCACCCGGAATGGAACGGTGCCCGAACGAGAATGGTCAACTCGTTTCCTACCAACGAGACCCTATGGCAACGCTACGCCGAGATCCGCGCTGAGGGCTTGCGTGCCGGTGATGGTGGAGCTGCCGGTACCGCGTTCTATCGCGAGAATCGCCGGGCAATGGACGAAGGTGCCGACGTCGCGTGGAAAGATCGATTCAATCACGATGAACTGTCGGCGATTCAGCACGCGATGAATTTGAAACTACAAGACGAAGCCGCCTTCTTCGCCGAGTATCAGAACGAACCGCTTCCCGAAGAGCGAGTCGATGCCGACCAGCTCACTGCCGAGCAGGTCGCATCCAAGATCAATGGACTCGAACGATGCTGCGTTCCCATTGCGGCCAACCATCTCACTGCGTTCATTGACGTTCAGCAAAAACTCTTGTTCTACGTGGTCGCCGCTTGGGAAGACGATTTCACGGGCTACGTTCTCGACTACGGAGCGTATCCCGATCAAAACCGCGCGTATTACACGCTTCGTGATGCTCGCCACACGCTCGCGACCGCCGCGGACGGCACTGGTCTCGAAGGCAGCATTTATGCCGGCCTCGGATCACTCACCGACGATTTGCTTGGCCGTGAATGGCAACGTGACGACGGCGCGGCAATGAAGGTCGGGCGGTGCTTGATCGACGCCAACTGGGGCCACGCCACCAACGTCGTTTACCAATTCTGCCGGCAAAGTCCCCACGCTTCGATCCTATTGCCTTCGCACGGTCGTTTCGTTGGCGCGTCCTCGAATCCATTCAGCGAATACAAACGCCGGCCTGGCGATCGCGTCGGGTTGAACTGGCGAATCCCATCGGTCCACGGCAAACGAGCGATCCGTCACGTCATCTACGACACCAACTGGTGGAAGTCCTTCACGCACGCGCGGCTCGCTGTCGCAATGGGTGATCGTGGTTGCTTATCGGTTTACGGCAACCAGCCCGAAACACATCGCATGTTCGCCGAACAGATCACCGCCGAGTATTTTGTAAAAACCGAAGGCCGCGGTCGGACCGTCGACGAATGGAAAGCCCGCCCCGAACAGCCCGATAATCACTGGCTCGACTGCTTGGTCGGCACCGCCGTCGCTGCGTCGATGCAAGGTGCACTTCTGTTTGGGACCGATATTACAACCACTCGCCGAGGGGAACGTGTAAGCTTCAGAGAGCTTCAACGCAGCAAGCGAAAGTAGTGCAAAGGAGTTGCCCCGGGCTATAAAAGTGGTGCTCGCTAGTATGTGTTCTTGGGGTCTGCTCGCACGTTGGGTGTAAAAATCACATGCCTATCGAAAAGCTTCAATTGCGACGCTGATCCGCGTCAAAGGTTAATCCGTGTTCAAAGCGGACTAGCTTCGAGATGGTCTTACGTAATTGAAGCGACTTGAGCGAATGGTTGCTGTCCAGCGTCGCCGTGTCGGCAAACTCTTTTGCAGCTGCAAAAATTTCATGGGCGACTCTCGGATGACGCGACGCGGTACGCGATGCGTTCCGGATCGTAACGACAAAGCAGGTTAATTCCACCGACTGAATGAGCCGCTTGCCAAGCTCTACATCCGAATCAGGGATTGGTTGGTCACAGAACTCTGCAGTACGACAACGAATGAGATCAAGGTATTCACCAACACACAGTTGTGCCGCTCTTGACTCTTCCTCTCGAGCAATAGCACATTGAGTAGCCCAGTGGCCTGCTAACAATGACTTGTGAAAATCGTTCATGGCACGATGTGGTGCAGTGTGAAGGCACGATATAATCGAACCGTTGCGAGAATATTGCTTGCTTTGCGATCGGAATTTTGATGCAGTCCCAAAATCAACTGCTTGCTCAAAAGTATACCCGATCAACCCGCTGCCTACACTTGTTCAATGCTCAGTCTGGTCTCGACGCCCCTTTGCTTAGCGATCTGGAACGCATCGATCGACACTATATTCAGCGGATTCAAAATACACGTCGGTGACGTCAGCGTGGAACGCCTCGGAACGGTTGAATGTTCGGTTCATTTCGACGATCTGCTATGCGACCAGAGGAAACCGCACACCTCTCTGGTGGTACAAGAAATGCTCTTCAAAAAGCTGAGACAGAGTCAAAATTTTGGATTGACGCTTGTCCATACTTGCCCGATTTCAATGCAGTATTGCGAGGACATGATAAAAGGGAGGCATTTGGCAAATCGCGTAGTAGTGATGGAACGCACTAGCGACAATTGTCACAATGCGTGATTCAAAAACAATGGCTCAGAGAACGAAGGAATGCCACATAAGTATTACGACATTTCAAGGCGATCCACGAAAAAATGGCTGGAAGCATCCGAGAAGATGATTTGCGAGTCTACCATCGAGAACCCTAGTGATTTGCATGAGAGAATAATGTAAAACGCAACAACTTGGCTTGGGGGCCAAAACATCGATGTAACCGTCTATCGGCTGTTGCTCGTTCCGCTTCCCGACAACGTACAGGATTCAGAACGGCAGCAGGGCATAAAGAAATCGTCGCAGTCGTTTTAGAAATCACGCACCACCACGCTACGTTGTCAACGGATGCCGGTGTGTGGTCGATGTATATTGCCCTGTTTGATAGCTATGTCCTTCGACGCGGTCATTTGGCAAACCTTGTCGACCTAGCCGCATGCAACAAGTGGCAACTTACAGTGGATCTGCAAGCTTCGAGCAGAATAGGCGGTTACCTGGCTTTGATTCACCGTAGAAACTTTCAATGCGGTATATTCTCTATTCCGTTCTAACCTTCAATAATCGAACACCACAATGCAGCAGGATGGAAACGACTATGATCGTCAATTAGGAATGGATTGTTTGGCTCAAGCTAGAAGCATGATCAAACAGGCGACTGACGTAGATGAACAACGCTTGCGTGATCTGTCACGATTAAAGAGATTCGAAACAACGGACGGCCAAATCATCTCGGGGAACGTTGTTCGATTGTTACTGCATCCTATAGTCGGTTGCGGAGACGATTCCGATCTGAAACAGGGATTAGAGGCGACGCTTTCCGCGGTTATCGAATGCACGGAAGGTCGGGCAAGGATGGCAAAAAGGGAGCAGGGCTGGGCGATTTACGCAGTAATCGCCGGAAGTTCTTCATGTTACCGAGGTGTGATTACTTGGCTAGCTCACATGGCAGTGAGAAACAAGTGGAGCTTAGTGGAAGATCTTGAACGCCCGTGACACCAACGGACGGCCCGCCGCTTGCACAAATAAGGCGGCGATGCCCACAGGACACGTAGGTAAATGGTAAATGGCTGATGGATGAATGACGAAAGCCTAAACAGCGTACTTGATGAAGAGCATGGTCGCGGAGTAAGTAGATGCCCGAAGCTGGGCGATTGCAGAGCAGTGCTGATCGACGGCGAACCAGATGGCAACAAAAGCGAGATCTATTTTTATCCCGAGGATAAAGTCTGCAAAAGGAACATTCCGTTGGTAAATGCATCCAAGCATGACCAGAAACTTCCCGGCAGATCGCGATTGCGAAACGCTTTATTCTGGACTTTATTAATCGGGATCGCCGCGATGCTTGTTGGCGTTATCGTCATCAGTGGATGGATAGGTGGCAGTTAGTTCAGACACACAATGCGCTCGTCCGTGTTCTCTTGCCCACACCGATTTTACGGATGCTCCTCTTTATGTGTGTCTTACCAACCCAGTGAGACGGTCCACTCAGACGCTCTGGCGACTTGCCATGCCCCCCGCGATGGCGGGAACGCCGGCAATTCGATTGATTTGTATAGTGCTGCTCAAGTACCTCGAAGGCACTAGATTGCGATGGCAGGAAAAGCAGGATGCAGGGGAATACAAATATGGGTTTCCGGTTATCGCGAGCCCGCGTGACGTGGCCACCGCCAAGAAATGGCATGAGTTAACAGGTGCGGTAAGTGTAGACGAGATTCGACAATCGTTGATTAGGCGAGTGCCCAGGACAACAATCCTTTCCACACCAAGCCCCCATGTCCATCGACTTCATTGTGGCCGATGTCTGGCCATGATTCCGATCCAGACATCATTGCAAAAATCGAACGGATCCTCGCTACAATCATCAAAGCCACCAAAAGATACGCGAGAATCGCGAAAGATAGTGGGGCTTATGCTGTCTATATCATTTTGTCTGAATCCGAATCATATCAGCATTGTATGATTGCTTAGCTCTCGCGTCACGCCTCCAAAAACAAATGGAACTTGCTGGAAGACGTTGCGGATGCGACTTGGTTGGAAACTGGCACAACATTTGAACCTGCGAAAGGGCATGGAATCGATCACATGTTACAAGCGTCAGGGGCATCAATGGTTGATGAGTTTATCAATGTCCGCAATGGCGAAAAGTTTGACTTCAATGACAAACGGTATCGCAAAGTGGATGATCATCGAGCGGTGCTAATCTGCACTGAAACAGGCGACAGCAAGAAAACGTATAACTTTTATCCCGAGGACGAAGTTCGTCGGGATCGTTGATCCATTGCAGCTGGAACGATTGGGGGCCGGTGGTGAGCGAGAAGTTGCTCTAGGTGGAAGGCGGCCGCGTGATGCTTAACGGCCCGCCCTCCACCGGCCCACAATAATTCATTCGACATCAATTGTTAGAACATCATCGGATTCGCAAAAGTCACTCAGCCGCCTTTTCCTTATTTATCTTTTGGAAGATGTAGGTTGGACGAATGTCGAGCGCGGCATCACCACCGCCAGGGAATGTTCGCATTCGCCCGCCTTCGACCGCGATCAATTCCCAGCCTTGGGCGTAGAGGATGTTCAATCCGCGTTCAAGTGATTGATCGTAGGAATGGTTTGGTGGTAACTTTCCATTCAGCCCAAGCTTATCAATCTCTAATCGCGGCATAACGCGGTATTGTCGAGGCAGCGTTGTTCCGTCGGTGTCTGGATCTGCTGCAAAGGTGTAAGCGAGAGAACCAATAGCGATCCCAGCGCATACGCCGATGACGGACTTTCTCATTTTAGAGTTCCTGCGATGGACAGTTTGATGGAACAGAACGGAAGTGGCAGAAAAGATATAGAACACCTGTTCTCACTCGCGAGGCAGGAAACAGGCAAATATTTACAAAATTGCTCCGCCCCCACACCACGTAGACCGATAGTTGTCCGCCGTAGTATTACAGGCTGGATCCATCCCAGACATGCGACGCATCAGGAACAAATGTGATCCCGAAACCGGCATCGTTTTGAAGGCTCGTTTTGCCCGCAATAAGCCAACCTCCGGGCACCTTTGTACGTGTAGTTGTGGTCCCCTTCAATCCAGTCGCAGCAATGGGAGTAAATTCCATTTGCAGTTCCAGTGATTCTGTCCCGTTCAGATCAGAATCTTGCGCCGTTGCATTCCTGTCACTCAAGGCCAAGGAGACGCAGGCTACCAAAAACACCAGAGCAAAAACGATTACTGCAATTCTTTTAGACATTGGTTCACGCTCCAATTATTAAGATTGAGGAGAATCCGTATCAATCAATCGGCGAACGATAGAATTCACGGGGTGGCGGGATTTGACCTTCCGCCTCCTGACCGAAAAAAAGTCCTGACACCTTTTTATTAAAATTAGCAATATTAGTCCAGCAAGAGCTACTGCTGACTGCTGTAGTCGACATCATGATCCCAATAGTGTTCTTTCGCACGAACCGAAACGTTATTTTCGTGGAACGGATCCCCGTAGCCAGAACGTTGGCGATGACGTAGTCGCGGAATGGATGTATCCATCAACTAGCGGTCGCCCCGTGACTTAGGTCCATCGCTTGGTTCTGCTCGTTTCCCTCGAACGTCAGAACGGGAATGTGGTTCAACGGCTATTAGGACTACGAAGTCGGTGTGCCACTGATACGCAGCTTGCGAGGGAATCGGTGGTTCTTGCCCTAGCTCCATTGCTGCTTGAGACACGGCAGGCGGCGTTCCAATCATCGAACCGGTTTCGTATCCTTTTAATACGCAGCGGATATCTTTAGGAATTCGAAATCCGGAAATTGGCACATTGCGTGGCTCAGCGAGCTTTACTCCGTTCACGGTATCCACACGCAGCATTGTTGCACCGCCTTTACCAGTTCGTAAGTTTTCAGGTTGCGTCCCCTCGATCGTAATCAATTCCCCAAGATCGTCAGTAAGCCTGCCAGTCCTCTGCGAACGATATTTTGTTCCGTCATTTGGCTTAATATTTATATCGCTTTGGGCAAGCGCAAGTGCGGGAAGGAAAGTCAGAATTACTCCGAGTAGTAAGATTTTGCAGGTGTAGATCTTCATCTTGATCCTCGTTGTCATCAATTGCAGAATGATACGGAACACGTGGTCGCCGCAAACGACTCACCACTTCAAAAACCTAAGTTCGGCGGCTCAAGTGCATCGCCTGGTTCGCCGGTTCCCTTCATACGACAGCGTTCCGTTCGATACCTAGCGTAAAGGAAGAGCATTCAGCGTTGTAATCGATCTGCTTCCATCCTAACGGTTCATACAAAGTTGGAACATCCGTGAACACAAATAGACGCTCAGTATATTGCGGTATACTGTGTTCAACCGCGGACCGAATTAGTTTGCGTCCGGTTCCAAGACCACGTTGACCGGGCACAACGTACACAGTGTTAATCCAGAGCTCATTGGTTACCTGCCAGGTCGTTCGATGACGCCGAAATGTCAGGGCGCCGGTTGGGACACCATCTGAAATCGCAAGCAATGCTCCCGGACAGTTCCTCGTTGGCGCAAGCGTGCCGGGGAAAACATCATTGGGATCATCCCAAGTAGACCGCAACCAAGTCAGGACGAGATCGGAATGCTCTGCGTGTGAGGTCAATTGGGAGATCATGACGTATTGGCCAATTGTTCCGGCGAACGGTAGAAATCAGGGGGAACGGACGAAAGATTTTCCACTTCAAAATAAACAAGCAAGCGTAAAGCGATGTCATGGTCTGTGCTCCTCTGCGACAGCGTGATCAGGGGCTTGTAGTTCTGTTGCGTATTAACGGAACCGGTATTCAACCGCTTGTCTCTCGTCTTGGCGATTAGTTGGTGCGATTGGTTTGGCGTTCGAATACTATCGACGTGCGGATCTCAGTTCCACAACGTGCGCAACGTTGCGTGGCTCGTGAGCATTCTTCGCATATTTCCCACATGCTGTTCCGATAGTGCTTCTTGCAATCGTGTTCGTTCCACTGTTGACCACAGGTGGGACACCGTCCGAAGGATCGTACAATCGGTCCGTTCGCACATTCCTGACTGCAATACAGCGGGTTTGACGATGATGTCACGGTTAGCAATTGCTTATTAACAGAACGAATTGTGGTAACTGGGTTCGCAGGCTTAATGTTTTTATTAAAGTGGACTGGCTCGCGAACTCCCGGTCATCATGTCAGTGTAGATCGAACGGCTAATTGAATCGAACAAGCGATTCGATATTCGTGATGTTGGCAAAGTAGCACTGCTCGTAAACTCATACGCGCCGATCGAGGTGATTGCCGCCAAGTAGATTACAATCGGGACGATGCATCCGATGGCCATTGCGCGAAGTCGACCGACGGCAATAAGTGCAGAGATTGCGGTGAGCGTTGAAACAAGACAGAACACGCCAACGTATATGGATGCAGCAATCCCACCCTGCATGATTGCAGCAAATGCGAGTGCAATCAACGCAACGACTGAGATTACGGTCCGAATCGAAATTTGCATGGACTTCTTGTTGCGCCGATCAGGATTACAGTGGATAACGGTTATGATCACGTGGTCGCCGCGAATGATGAGCCACTTCAAACACCTCAGCTCGGCGACTCACGTGCATCATCTGGTTCGCCGCGTTGCGTTCCAGCCATGAGTTTCCCCATGCTGATTCGTTCCTCGGTATCATACCCTATTGCATGGTAGAAGGTGACGATCGATGAGTTCTGAGAGCGGACCTGAAGATTTACTTTCGGGCAGCCAAGTTCGCTGAGCGTTTGTTCCACGTGCTGAACGAGCATCGAACCAATGCCTTTCCTTCGTTGGGTTGGATCGACGGCAAGGGAATAGATCCATCCGCGGTGTCCGTCGTAGCCCGCTATGATCGTTCCGACTACCGTAGCGTTCTTTTCTGCAACAAAGAAGAGGCCGTCGCCAACATTGCATTTGCGATCGATCGACGCTGCAGCATCATTGTGGCCAGTTGAATCAGGGAACACATCATCCCATAGCGAGATGACGTAATCGCGGTCGGCAGGTTCGTAGCGTCTCACGGTTATCGGCAATGGTCACACTCTCGGTAGACGGTATGTAACTCAGTCGGCGAACGAGGTGCTTATCGCCGGTTGTTGAGGTGATAAGTTGATCCCATGGGTGTTATCGCTGGTCGGAACTGTAAAACAGTGAATGTCATCGGCTGATTGATGGGAACTTATCGCCGCTTGTAAATCTACCGAGTATCAGCTAATTGGAATGCCAGGTCAAGCAAAAGGGTTCGCAAAATCGCATTGTGGACGCATTGATTTGCTCAACATGTATGCGAAGAAACAGCTCCACAGTGCTAGGGTTGCTTGGCACTCCTTCGGGGGAGGCTGAGGATCAAAAAAATACTTCGTTGGCTCAAGTCCGAAATCCGTGTTTTTGATTCGCCCGATTACAACGATCTGACAGCGGAGGTAGCTGCCGAGTGCACCAATGCGGCCAAAGCAGCTGTGGCAACCGGAAGCAACATCGCGAAAGCGAACATAGACGTACTCGTTAGCACGCAACGATGGCCGACTGGGGATCGTCAAGTTCGGACTACCGGTCGATGAAACTATCGCAAGTTTTCATGATGTTGAAACGGCATGGGCTAGGAGAGCCGCCACAGAATGAGGTTTTCTAGTTGGTTGGGCGACGAGGCTTGCCGCTACCTGTCCAAGGTTGGCCGAAACTCAGCGTCAACGTTGATCCCCAAACTCGTACCGATCTACGCGACCTCTGCGATTATCACGTTTCAGATAATCTGTTCCAGTGGGTCGGCTGCGACATCGCTGCGTGCATCCAGGGTGCGTTGCTGTTCGGAACCGACGTGGAACCGACTCGCCGACGCGAACGAGTCAGTTTTAAAGAACTTCAGAAGCGAAAACGGAACTAAATCGAGGCTTTCTGAACATTCGCGTACAAGTGTCGTCTGCCACGGCATAGGTAACCAGGGATGAAGCAATGTTTCAAACCAAACGTTAACCATGCCTGAAGAGTTGAAAGATGTGATTCACGACAATGCTGCTGGGCCTGCGAAGGCGTCCGGTGACGCTGGTTCGGTTGAGCAGCACAAGCTGACTGAACAGATCGCTGCGGACAAGCATCTCGCCGGCAAGGACGCGGTTCGCAAACCAAATCGCGGGTTGCGGTTTAACAAGATCGTGCCGCCTTCGGCTGGCTGATCTTTCTTTTCGTTTCGCGAAGTGCATAGGGCTGCCGGGGACGGCAATAGGATTACAACACGGATGTTGAAGCGATTGTCAGGGATTATCGAGCAAGCATGGCGAGGTGGAGCTTCCCGCTCCTCATCCGCGCCGGGACGCTCAACCCGGCAGCCCTTCTTTTCGCGGCTTCGTGCAAAGTACGACGCGGCGAATACGACGCTCGACAACATGAAACACTGGTCGCGTGCCGATGGTTTGTCGGCCGCGGCTGCGAATAGTACGGATGTTCGACGTACGCTTCGCAATCGGTCGCGATACGAAGTTGCGAACAACAGCTACGCTCGCGGGATCACGCTGACGTTGGCGAATGACGTGGTTGGCACTGGGCCGCGTTTGCAAATGTTGACGCCTGATGACGCCGCGAATCGTTTCGTTGAAGCGGAATTCTTTGCTTGGGCCGAGGCAGTTGGATTGGCCGAAAAGCTGCGGACGATGCGGCTGGCTCGTGTCTCGGACGGTGAATCGTTCGGGCTGCTGACTAGCAACGAGCGAATCGACGCGAAGGTGAAACTCGATTTGCGGTTGATCGAGGCGGACCAAGTTGCTTCGCCAACGCTGGTCGCCGACCGTTCGCGATACATCGACGGCATTCAGTTTGACGCGGACGGAAACCCGATCACTTACGACGTCCTGCGTGAACATCCTGGTGATGTGACATTCACGATTGACGAAGAATTCGACACCGTGCCGGCCGTAGCGGTGCTGCACTACTTTCGCTGTGATCGACCAGGACAAATTCGCGGCATTCCCGACATCACGCCCGCGTTGCCTCTATTCGCACAACTTCGACGCTTCACATTAGCAGTACTTGCCGCTGCCGAAACCGCCGCCGAGTTCGCCGGCATCCTGTACACAGACGCTCCGGCGAATGGTGAAGCCGACTCCGCCGAGCCTTTCGAGCCGATCGAACTTGAAAAACGAATGCTGCTGACGATGCCGGGCGGTTGGAAGATGGCTCAGATGAAGTCGGAACAACCTTCGACGACCTACGCGGAGTTCAAGAAAGAGATTCTCAATGAAATCGCCCGCTGTTTGAACATGCCGTTCAACGTCGCCGCTGGAAATTCCTCGGGTTACAACTACGCCAGCGGGCGACTCGATCACCAAACCTATTTCAAATCGATCCGCGTTGAACAAACGCAACTCGCTCGCGTTGTTTTGGATCGCATTCTGACTGCGTGGATTCGCGAAGCCATTCTGATCGAGGGCTATCTGCCCCATTCGCTTCGCACGCTCGATTCCACATTCGAGCACCAATGGTTTTGGGATGGTCACGAACATGTCGATCCCGCCAAAGAAGCCAACGCCCAGAAAATCCGTCTCGCCAGCCATACGACGACTCTGGCCATCGAATTTGCGCGGCAGGGGCGTGACTGGGAGACGGAACTTAAACAACGTGCCAAGGAATTGGCACTGATGCGCGAACTCGGCCTGTCGATCGAGTCCGACACTGATACTCCACCCGAAACCCCGGTCACGCAACACGATGCCGAAGACGCTGAACAACAAGCCGCTTGAAGCGGAAGCCGAATCTGTCCCCAGTTCGCTACGAATCGTTTGTGAGGACGCGGCGACGATTACGCTTGCAGCAGTCGAAACGCCTGAAGAGGGCAAGCCTTCGCTGCGTAAGTTCTCGATGACCGCGTACACCGGCGGTGCAATGCGACTGGGCGGATGGCCCTACCCAGTCGTCGTTGATCTGGCTGGGATGCGAGTGACTCGAAAGTCACGACCGATCCTGAAGGATCATGATCGCGGCAGCATCGTCGGTCACACCGATGACATCGCGATCACCGACAAGTCACTCGAAGTCGCTGGGGTGATTTCCGGAGTGGGCGCCACAGCCCAAGAAGTCATCGCGACCAGCGAGAACGGGTTCCCTTGGCAGGCATCGCTCGGTGCGAGTGCCGACAAAGTTGTTTTCATTCCCGAAGGCAAGACGGCGAACGCCAACGATCGTGAGTTCAAAGGTCCAGTCTACATCGCTCGCAAATCGACCCTTGGTGAAGTTTCATTCGTCGCTCTTGGCGCCGACGACAACACCGAGGCACGTGTGGCCGCAGGGCTAGCGGATGGCGACGGACCGGATGAAAGCGAAACTGACGAAACCCAATCCACGGACGACCTCGAACCCGTCAACGCAAGTTTGAACATGAGCACGAAGCCCAAGACCGAGCCGAAACACCCCAAGCCGACCTCGCCGGTTGACGAAATGCGTGCCGAGGCCGCAGCCGAATCACGCCGCATCGCCGGTATTCGGAAACTTTGTGCCGGCATCCATGTGGACATCGAAGCCGACGCGATCGAGCAAGGTTGGTCCACCACCAAGACGGAACTCGCGGTGTTACGAAGTGAACGTCCCAAAGCGCCAGAGCAAACCCAAAACTCACCGCGTTACAGACGCGAAGTCCTCGAGGCCGCCGCATGTCTGTCGGTAGGGATCGAGGAAAAACAACTGCTAGCTGCCTACGGCGAGAAGACTCTCAACGCCGCGGATCCGCTGCGACATATCGGTCTGCGAGAACTGGTCGCCGAGTGTGCTCGTATGGAAGGCATCGAAGTGCCGCGAGTGTTCGGGGACGGAACGGCCACCATCCGTGCCGGTTTCTCCTCGATGAGCTTGCCGTCGATCATGGAAAACGTCATGAACAAGACGTTGCTGGCGGCATACCAAAACACTCCTATCGCTGCGTTTGATTTATGTAGCGTCGGAACCGTGACGGACTTTAAGGAAGTCGCACGGTATCGTTTGCTTGGAACCGGCGGTTTTGAGCAAGTCGCCCCGGATGGGGAACTGAAGCACGGCAAGTTGTCGGACCAGAAATTCAGTAACAAGGCCGACACGTACGGCCAGATCCTGACGCTGACGCGACATGACATCATTAACGACGACTTGTCGGCGTTCATGGACATCCCACGCCAAATGGGACGCTCCGGTGCCGAATCGATCGACGATCTGTTCTTCACGTTGCTGCTGAAGAACGCGGGCTTCTTCTCCTCAGGCAACGCGAACCTGCTAACAGGTGCCGACACCAAGTTCGGTCCCGATGCTCTGACCGTCGCCAAGACGACCTTCCGCAAACAGAAGGCCGGTCCCGGCGGGAAGCCAAAAGACCAAAAGCCGATCAATATTCGGCCCGAGTACTTGGTAGTTCCGGTGGAGCTTGAAACCGAAGCTGAATTGCTGATGGGCTCATCTCAGTTGATGATCGATGCTCAAGGTTCGCCGACTAAGATCCCGGTCGATAACCCGCACCGCAATAAGTACCGGATCATCAGTACGCCTCACCTGTCGGATTCTTACTACACCGGCGCGAGCGGCACCGCGTGGTATCTGTTCGCCAACCCCAACGTGCTGCCAGCGTTTGAGATCGTGTTCCTCAATGGACGCCGCACGCCGGTGATCGAACGAGTCGAAATGCCGCCGAACACGCTCGGCATGGGCTTCCGAAGCTACATCGACTTTGGTGTGAATTCTCAAGACCACCGCGCCGCCGTGAAGGTCACCGGCGAAGCGTGAGCCGTGGGATAGGCATCCACCTTTCCTAGCAACCAACCAATTCACTTCCATTTGAGGTTTTCATGTCTTCAGCAGAGTTCGTTTATGACGGATCGGCGATCGATCATACGCCTGACGCCGATCTCGCAATGGGTGAAATCGTGGTGCAAGGCGATCTCGTCGGCATCACTAAGCGAGCAATCAAAGCCGACACGCTCGGCGCTATCGCCGTCGAAGGCGTTTTTGACGTTCCGAAGACCCCAGCCAGCGCCGTTGCGTTTACCGTCGGTCAGAAGGTCTATGTCGACGGAAGCAACGAGCCGCAGACGACGGCTACCGGAAACAAGTTGCTTGGCAAAGCGGTGCTCGCCGCAGCCGCCGACGATGACAACGTGCGTGTGCGTCTGAGCCAATAAAGAAAGGAAGTTGACTCGCGATGCCTGCAACTTTCCTGCACGACGGTTCGACCATTGATTTCGTCCCCGCGGGTGATGTGCCCGCTGGTTCGATCATTGTGCTGGGGGAACTTGTTGGGATCAGCAAATTTTTCGTTGCAGCCGGTCAGACCGGGGGACTTTCTGTTCGCGGTGTTTTTGACGTGCTGAAAGACCCGTCGACCAACATCGACGTTGGCACTCGGCTTTATTGGTCCACCGCCAGCTGGCATGTGGTCAAGACGAGTGGCGGTCATCCG
Organism: Novipirellula rosea; assembly: GCF_039541335.1. Classification (NCBI taxonomy): domain Bacteria; kingdom Pseudomonadati; phylum Planctomycetota; class Planctomycetia; order Pirellulales; family Pirellulaceae; genus Novipirellula; species Novipirellula rosea. The sequence continues at coordinate 179,566 of NZ_BAABGA010000010.1, forward strand.
CTGCTTGGCAAAGCGATTCGGCCCGCGCTGCCGGGCAGCTCCATTGTTCGCGTCCTGCTGACGCAGTAAATCCCGTTCATCTTGAAGAGGAAAACCACGTGAAAGGATTTCTGCGTGCATTTATCGCCGCCGGACTGCTCCTGTTTGCCACAGGATGTTTGCCGGACCGACCGGTGCAAGTCAAGCCGCTTCCGGCACCGCCAGCGGAACAGCCGGTTGCGAATCTGCCCTCGCAGCTTCATCAACGTAACTGGACTGGCAGTCTGAATCAGGGCAGCTGCGTCCATGCGTCGCTGGTCAATCACCTTCGCTGGCTGAACCTGTACGAACTTGGCGAACGTTGGCGGGCGACCTACAGCGATGGCGAGTGGGACTCGCGATTGCGAAGTCGACTTGATGCGGCGGATATCGATTACAGCTACACCGTCAAAGCCGACCCACGTTTTCTTGACTGGGCTACGGCAACTCGGCGAGGGGCAATCCTGTGGTGGAAGCCAGCTCACTGCTGCACCTTCGTTGGTTGGGTCAACCGAGACGGGCGTCAGTACGCAGCGATTCTCGACAACAACTATCCCGGACGGTTTGAACTCACGCCACGTGAACAGTTCGTTCGCTTATGGGCGGGTTATGGCGGCTTCGCGTTGACCGTTTTGGAAGACCCCGCCAGTTCTTTGCCTTATCCAAGTTACGAGGTCATCGAGTGAAAGACGAAATTCAAATTCGACTAAGCGTGGGACTGATCGCCGTTGCGGTCATCCATGCCGTACTGCTGGCAGCAGTGTTTACCGCATTGCATTCCCCGACGCCACCACCGCAAGAATCTTCATGGAAGTTGCCTCCGGCCAGACCGGTTGCACCTCCGACCGGCCAGATTGAAAAGCTGCCGGAACCACCGCGAGTCAATCTTGGTGCTCAGAGCGAACTGAAGCAGCAATCTGGTCAGCCATGTCGTCCCTGTCTTCCGACGTCCCAACCATCGCGTGTAATGCCAACTGCGCCGACAGTGCGTCCGTATCATGTGACGCCAACTTCGTCGCCAGCCACTTTGACCGTGCCGGCGCCGATTGTGGTACCTCCTGCATCCGGCTCCAAGCCGGTACCCGCTCGGAAGCAATATCAAATTGCTCTCTTCGTTGGTAGCGATGCGAAGAGTCAGCGGCTTTTGGATTGGTTCAACCGCGACAAACAGCTGACAAGACTCAAGTCAGTTTGCGAATTTCAGGTCTACACGTCGGGCAACGCCCTCTATCGGACTCGATTCGAAGAGATCGTGCCGGTCAATCAGTTCCCGGTGGTGTTGTTCCAGGACGCAAATGGGGGACACGTTCATGCGGCGGGACACACGATGCTTCCCTCAACCGCCGCCGAACTTTACGACGACCTGCGACACGGGTACGAACTTTATCAACAGACCCGTCAAGCTCAGCGGACCGGTGCTCTCAAAACCCGCGGCTATTCTTGGGACGATGCGATCTCGCCAACGCTGCAGCTCTCCTCACAGGACTGTCCCGACGGATACTGTCCCGTTGAACCAAACGATAACTGGCGTCCATTCGACCGAGACCGCGACGTCGACCGTGACCGGCTATTTGACAGCGATCTTGGCGGACGCAACGCCTTGATCTGGGCCGGGGCCGGCGAACTGGCCACGCTCGCCCTGATCGTTGTCGCCATCATCCTACTCGGATTCATTCTCATCAAGCGAGGCATGTGAAGCTCATGATTCTAGGAATCGCAACCGTAGTCGTACTGGTACTCCTCGCCGTGGCTTTGCTGCCGACAAAGAAACGTGACGGAGGCGGGAACCCATTGGGCGGAGGAAACAGTCCGCTTCATCCGTTCTCACGCCAGCTCAACTTTCGGCAGCAACAGTTGCACGAAGAAGCCGAGGCGATCTCGGACGAGTATCAACGTCGTGCAAATGAAGCGTGGCGTGACGAACTTGGCGAGAAGGCAGCTGCGTTGCTGCAGTCGAAACGCCCCACTAATTCGCGGGCGAGTAGTAAGTCGTGAGCGACATGCTTCAGCGAGGCCAGTCTTGGTTAGCGGAAAAGTTGACCAAGCACGCTTCGCGGTCCGTTGTCTATCAGCGTGAAGAATTATCCGCTGAGCTATCGGCGACGATCGGCAAGTCGGAATACGAACAAGACGACGGCGAGGGAATCATCACCCGTGCTCAGGTTCGTGACTTTCTGATCAACACGAAGGATCTGTTGCAGTCCGACATCGGTACATGGCCTCGCCGCGGTGATCGCATCTTGGAAACCGACGGCGATACGACGTTCGTGTACGAGCTGATGTCGATCGGAAACGATCCGCCCTGGCGTTACAGCGATCCCTTTCGCATCAAACTTCGCATTCACACCAAATTGGTTGATACGATCACATGACAACATCGACACCCGCAACGGTCATTCAAATTGCCGACAGCGTCGTCGCTGAAATCAATGCCGGCGAGTTTTCAAAGAAAAACCTCGCTGCACAACGATTGTATGTTCCCAACTTCGATCTCGAAGACATGAAGGAGCTGCGAGTTACCGTGGTGCCACGTGAGGTCGAATACTTGCCGCTCGATCGAGTCAGCAACAAGTTTCACGCGACGATCGATGTGGCCATCCAAAAGAAGTTCAGCAAGGGCGATGCCAAAGAGATCGACCCGCTGGTGTTCTTCGTCGAAGAACTGGCCGACTACTTCCGACTCAAACGACTCAATTCTTTCGTCGCCGCTCGCTGTGTGAAGGTTGAGAATGCGGTGCTGTACTCGACCGAACATTGGACGCAGTTCAATCAGTTTACGAGTTTGCTGACGTTGACGTTTGAGCTCGCGAAGTGATCCAGATTCGGACGCGGGTTCGTTTCGATCAAGCGAAAGTCCAGAAGAAAGTTCAAGCCGCCAACTTCCGATCGCTTGGTCATGCCGCCGCGACCATTCGGATAACCGCGAAGCGATCGATCCGAAAACGGAAGAAGCCGTCGAGTCCTGGTTCGCCACCGCACACGCAGACCGGCATGCTGCGCCGCGTGATTCGCTACGAGGTGAATCGGGACCGCGAAGAGGCAGTAGTAGGCCCGGTCAACGAAATCGCTGGTCGCCTGTGGAACCTGCACGAGTTCGGCGGTGTTGTCACAAAGCGACGCAATCTAAAGCGTCACCGATTCCGAGTCGGCCAGCACGGCCCGATCCGCGTGACAGCACCCGGAAAGTTTGTTCGCACGCTTTTGCAAACCGCCGCCCAGGCCAATCGTGCCACACGGTTGGTTGAGGAAGAAAACGAACGCCGTGGTGCAAACAAACCACGACGTTATCCCCAACGTCCATTCATGAAACCGGCCCTGCAAGCCAACCAATCACGTCTACCCAAATTCTGGCGTGATTCCGTCAAGTAAATCGAGAGAAGGTCAATATGTCAGCAGAAGTAGTTCTCGGTCTCGACGCGGTGCTCACCATCGACGGTGCCGAAATCAAGAACGTCAAAGACTTGACGGTCAACCTCGAAAAAGCTGAAGCGGATGCGAGTACTCGTGACAACAACGGGTGGCGAGCCACCGTGGGCACACTCAAGGATGCCTCGATCGAGTTCACGGTCCTCAACAAAAATGGCGACACCTCGTTCTCGATGCTCCAGACGCTCTGGAGCAGTGGCACGCCCTGCGACGTCGACATCAGTGACGCCGGCGGTTCACTGACACTGACCTGCGAAGTCATGAACTTTAACGTCAATCAAAACCTCGAAGAAGTGGTCTCCGCCGACGTGACCCTCAAGCCTACTCAATCCTCATCCGGTAACGGGATCAACGTCCCTGTCGGTAGCGGTGCTTGATATGGCGGCCAGCATTAGAGTGACCATGGCCCCATCGTATTGGTAGCACCACATTTGGGACACTGATTCCCGCAGATGCCACCGACACCCGGTCCTTTGCAGTCGTGCCATGCGAGTAAATTCGCACCCCCGATAAACAATGGCACTGGCAAAGCGATCCACCAAATCTCAGGAAACGCGTAGGCGAACCAAATCGTTCCTATGACTGATGCGAGAGTCAATGGAAAGAAAAAACCTGGCGCACTGGAACCGCCTGGAGCAGGTTGTCCGTCTTCTGGCGAAAATCGCTGAGAGCAGTGCCTGCACTTCAATTCAATCAGGGCCTCGCAAGAAGATTCAGTGATGAACGCCTCGGCAGCAGTGTCGAGGAAAGGCTTTCGCACCATACATCGTAACGTTTCTTAGCCTGAAAACGGAGTCCCATGCAAAAGTTCATTGACCGCCGCGGTCGCGTCTGGATCGTCGATATCGACAACACCACGTTACGCCGTGTGAAAGCACTCACCGATGTTCGCTTGTTGGACGCCATCGACGGCGATCTGATCACACAGATTTCCAGCGACCCGCTGTTGTTAGGCGACGTCCTATTTGCAATCTGCAAACCGCAAGCGGACCAACAAGACGTCGACGATGAAGCATTTGCGGAAGGGCTGGCCGGCGATGCGATCGACGAAGCCTGCAAAGCGGTCGTCGACGCTTTAGTTGCTTACTTCCCGGAGTCGCGTCGCCGTCTTCTGCGGAAGGCGGCCGACAAACAGCGTCTGATCGAGACTCGGGGATTGGAAGCGATCGAACGCAGACTGGACGATCCGAAGTTGGTGGACACGATTCTCAGCGACCTCGAACGGAAACTCGGGGTGCCGACGTTGAACGGATCGTCGTCGAACTCGCCGGAGTTGTCGGAGTCGACCCCGGACCACTCACCCTCCGCCAGCTAATGCAAATGGCTGACGCTCGACGCCGGCACGATTGGAACATCGCATCGAGTGTCATGGCACTGACCGCCGAAATCAACCGCGATCGCCGCCGTCGTCGCAAGCCGTTCAAGCCCGACGATTTCAACCCCTACACGGCGACCAAGCCCGTTCCGGCGCGAGCTACCGTTCGCCAGGTCGCCAGTCTCTCGGGGGCAGCGTTTCACCCGTCCATTGTCTCTCTTGGACCTTCTGATTCATGTCCCAAGTCCGAGCCGGAGCCGCCTACGTCGAACTGCTGACCAAGGATGCAGCGTTCGTCAAAGGTCTGCGATCAGCTCAGAAGCGACTGCAATCGTTCGGCCAATCAACACGATTGCTCGGCACGAAGTTGATGGGTTTGGGCACCGCCGCCGCAGCCCCTCTGGCCGGTAGCGTCGCGATCTTCTCGAACTTCGACGATGCCATGCGAGGTGTCGCTGCAATCACCCAGGCGACCGAAACGCAGCTGGAGTCGCTCCGCAATACCGCCAAGAAGCTGGGAGCCACGACTAGCTACTCGGCCAGCGAAGTAGCATCGCTGATGACGGAGCTCGGTCGCGCCGGTTTCAAGCCGGAGCAGATCGAACGCATGACTGCCGCCGTGATGAACATGGCTCGAGCGACGGGCACCGATGCGACACAGGCATCCGGCATCATGGCGGCAACGATTCGCCAGTTCAGTATGGAAGCCGGTGATGCCACTCGCGTCGCCGACCGACTGACCGCCGCAGCCAACAAGTCGTTCAACACTGTGGAGTCACTCGGCGAAGCTTTGTCGTACGCCGGCCCGGTCGCTGCGGACGCCAACATGAGTCTCGAAGAGACGCTGGCAATCCTCGGCACGCTCGGCAACATGGGCATCCAGGGTTCGTCGGCCGGTAACGCCATGCGCCGGCTGCTCACCATCAGTGCCGCCGAATCTGAGAAGTTTAAAACCACATTCGGTGTCACCACCAAAGATGCCAAGGGCAACGCCCGTTCGTTGGTCGACATCCTCGGGGAAGTTGCCGCAGCGACCGAAAACATGGGCACGGCGGAGAAGGCCGAGAAACTCAACGAAGTCTTCGGACTGCTCGGCATCACCGCGGCCAGTTCGATCGGCAAGTCGGTGGCCGACACCCGCAAGCTCTACCAGGAACTGCAAAACGCACGGGGGATCGCTGCCAAAACATCCGAGGAGATGGAAGGCGGCCTGGGCGGAGCATTCCGCATTCTAAAATCCTCTATCGAAGGCGTCGCCATCGCAATCGGCGAGTCGCTAGAAGGCAGCGTCACCAGCATGGTCAAAGCGTTCAGCCGCGCGGCGTCCGGCGTCATCGAGTGGATCAACAAGAACCAGAAGATCGTCAAGATTGCCGCGGCAAGTGCTGTGGCAATTTTTACTATCGGTGCGGCACTATTCGTCCTCGGTTCGTTTGCTGCTGCTGCCTCGTTTGCTGTCGGTGGACTCGCCACGATCTTTTCTTTTATCGGGGGCGCCATCGGCGTCATTGTCTCGGCAGTCGGCATGTTATTCACGCCACTCGGCCTAGTTGTTGCCGCGGTCGCAGCCCTCGGTGCCTACTTTCTCTATTCGACCGGCATCGCTGGCCAAGCGATCGAGTATCTCGGCAGCGTCTTCGAAGTCCTCAAAGCGGATACGCTTGCCGCCTTCGGTGCAATCGCTAACGCGCTAGCCGCCGGCGACATCACCGCGGCGGCCGATGTGCTATGGTCCTACCTGAAACTGCAGTGGATTAAAGGCACCACTTTCCTGAAAGCCAAGTGGGCCGAATTCACCCAGTACATCTCCGATGTCTGGGCAGACTCGGCGTATGCCATTGGCGATGTTTTGATCGGTGCGTTATCGGGTCTCGCCGGCGTTTGGAACGACACGCTTGGATTCATGGCCGATGGATGGACGATCCTCACCTCCGCCGTTCAGAAAGGCTGGAACAACACGATTGGCTTCCTCAAGAAGGGATTTCTTAAACTACACGAACTCGTTGACATCGCGGGCGATGTTGCAGTCCAGATTGGAGGCGTGCTGATCAACGCTCTTGCCGGCGTCGAAAAAGCCTGGGTAGAAACCGTCGACTACTTGGCCGACACCTGGACCGTGTTTGTTGGTCAGGTGAAATCAATGTGGAACTCCACCGTGGGATTTCTGAAGAAAGCCTGGATCAAGCTGAAGGCACTGTTCGACGATGACATCAACGTCGATGTTGAAATGGCAAAGATCGATGCTGACACCCGCGCTGCCGATGCGGCCGAAGATCAACAGCGTCAACAAGCGATTATCCAACGGCAACAACGTCGATCGAAACGTAAGCATCAAATCGAAGCGAATCGCGTTGAGATGCAGAAAGGCATCGCCGACCAGCTCGCTGCACGCAGGAAAGCTCGCGAAGGTCAGAACATCGACGCCGACATGCGGGCGATCGACGCAGAGACCGATGCAAAGAACGCCGTTGTCGACCAATCCAGGGAGCAACAATTTCGCGGCAACGACGCTGCGCATACAAAGCGTCAACAGATCATCGACGACGCGACCACGGGCGCGCAAAGTACGCTCGACCAAATGCGAGCCGAATCGAAAGCGGCACGAGAAGCAGGGCGTCCCACTGCGGAAACTCGCCGCAACGATCGCGACGATCAAATTAAAACCGCCCAGGCCGAGTTCGATGCCGCGGTGAATCGAGCCAACAGTGCAACGGCGCCGTCGGATGCTGAATCTAAGTCCGATGATGCTGTCCCTCCGCAACCACTGGCGGCTCCGCCGAAGATGCCCGAACCCGGCGTAGTCGATATTCACAAAGTCGATTTGCCCGGTATCGATGACCCTGAACTTCAGCCTCCGAAACCCAAGGACTTAAAACTCGGCCTTGATCGTGATGCCAAGGATTCGCTGGATCGTTTCTCGTCAGGTCCAGAGACCGATCCAGCACAGACCGCTGCGGCCGGCGATTTTGAGACGCTCGGACTGGGGCTCGGAAGTGGCGCCCGAAAACTTGAGCAGCTCCGGTTGGAGCCAGTCGAGGACGCTGGTGAAGTCATCGTCGCTCCTAAATTGGAGCTTCCTGACAAGGCCGATGCCGCGGTCCCCGCGGAAGTCCCCGAGCCGGTTAAGCCCGAAATGCCTGAATTGGCAATCGAACAGCCAATGCTGGATATCGCTGCTGTTAACGAAGCTCTCGCTTTGGTGCGTCAGTCGCTAAGCGAATTCGACGCAGCGTTATCGGGCACAACCGCATCGCTGCGATTGCCCGCCTCCTCAGGCGACGGCATCACTGACGATATGAAGCGAGCAATCATCGCGACCGCCGAAAACACGCGGCGACTCGTCGAACGCTCCCAGTCGGGAGGCTTGGTGTTCAGCTAATGAGTTTCACTTCGGGAGGTTACAACTTCGACACTGCGGCTCTTTCCGAGAAAGCGTCGCGAGGCAAGTCACACTCGGACTTTGCCGCCTACGTTGCCACCAACGACGGCGACGTTGACCCGACTGCCGCAGCCGACGCAGCCTTTTCCTATTACGATGCTAACCACCATGACCTAGTTCCGTATCTGCAGATCGATGCGGAATACATCAACGCGAGGCACGCCCTGGTCAGTATCACGCTGAATCAAACGAAACTGGATCCTGTTTCGTTCAGCACTACTGGTGCGACGACCCACCTGAACCAATCCTTGCAAACGCGAGGCGTCTACGCGGCGCCGGGTGCCGTTGCTCCCATCTACCACGGAGCGATCGGCGTCAGTGATTCGGGCGTTGCCGGTGTCGACATTACCGTGCCGGCATTCGAGTTCTCGGTACGCAAAAAGTTCGAGTACGTCTCGACGGCGTATCTATTGGCGATGGTCTCGATGACCGGGCGAACCAACTCGTCGCCTTGGTCGATTTTCGCTGCCGGCGAAGCATTGTTCCTAGGTGGCGAAGGAGGTGAGGATGAAAACAACTGGGTCGATGTCACCTATCATTTCGCAGCTCGGCCCAACGAGTCGAACCTGACGATCGGTAACATCAGCGGCGTCGAAAAATACGGATGGGATTACTTGTGGGTCAAACACGGCGAGAAAGTCGTGGGTGATCGGGTGCTGCAGGTTCCAGAGGCCGCCTACGTCGAACAGGTATATCGCGGTGGTAATTTCGGCGTGCTGGGGATTTCGTAAACGATGGCACGACGCGTCCGTCCCGGCGATCCATTCCATATCACCGCGGCAGAATACAACCGTTTGCTCGCCGCGGCGGATGCGGCCCATCGCAACCGGTTGCCGGGTGGTGGCGGTCCGCGCACACATGTGCGAAACGCAGCGACTGTCCGCGTCCATAACACGTCGGCAGCGACCATTCCAATTGGCGGCATCGTCGGCTTCAATTCGCCACTGACCGATCCAACGGTGGGACCGACTGAACTTGCACGCTTCGTTCGCGATGCGACGATCCAGTGCGTTATCCCTAACGAACAGGAACACACCGGTCGCGTTGGGGTTGCCATCGAACCGATTGCGGAAGACAAGGTCGGCCGCGTCGTGTTCGATGGCGTTGTGGCTGCGCGAGTCAACGTCGTCAAGACATGGCACAAGTTTGCGGACGTGGGTGAATCCGGGGGCGATACACTTCAGTCCAAACCGGATGGATCTGCCCAAATCCTCTGGCGAAATGATCCCAGCCAACTTGGCGAGCAGTGGGCGGTGGTTCGCGTTGGCCGGTCTGCGGCTCAGGTTTACTTCATCGAAGTTCCCGCCGGTGGCATCGCGGAACGCCGAGGTATGCGCACGGGCAGTGCCGATTGCGACCTCTACCAACTCGACGAAGCAGGCGACGTTGAGCCCGTCGCTGATCCAGACGGCAACACGGTCCGGATTACCGCTCGGAATCATTCAGCACAGCGAATCCGCGGGCCGATTGCCGACTCGCCCAGACAATACCTGCAAGTAAGCTTCGATGGGCAGCGTTCGTGGGTGATCGACCCACCGAAACAAACGCTTCTATGTAAGCCCACGAAACGCATGAAAGCAAAGTCTTGGGGTGTTGCCCGAGAGCTGCGATTCGATGGGACTCGCTGGATACCACTTGGACCGCGTGTGTCGGTCTACAATGTCTGCGACTACGCGTTACTTGCAAGTCAACAGATTATCTGTCACTTCCATGAAGACACCAGCAGCTACCTGACTATCGGATGTCGCTGTTGCGACGGCAGCAGTTCGTCCAGTTCGTCATCGTCGAGCAATTCTTCTTCGAGCGGATCGTCTTCGTCTAGCTCATCGGAATCGCATTCATCGAGTGTCTCGTCTAGCAGCAGTAGCTCGTCATCCTCATCGTCGAGCAGTGGGGCTAGCAGCAGTTCGTCAGATAGTTCGAGCATCAGCGGATCGAGCTCATCAAGTACGTCGTCGAGTCCCAGCAGTTCGTCGTCACATTCTAGCAATGCATCATCAAGTTCAGATTCCAACTCATCGAGTGGCAGCTCCTCTCTAAGTAGCGTTTCGTCCTCATCATCACCCTCGGTGTCGGACAGCAGTTCGTCATCCGGCAATTCCGCATCTTTTAGCAACTCGGAGATCTCGTCCTCATCATCCGGGTCGTCATCGAGCCACTCCGAATCATCGAGCAGCGTCAGTAGTCACTCTAGCAATTCCGGCAGCACGCTGTCGCTCAGTAGTTCGACGTCGAAATCGACAAGCGAATCGTCCGGCGGGGAATCGTCGGCGAGTGAGTCGATCGGTTCCGTCTCAAGCGTTTCGCATAGCGAATCGAAGAGCGACTCGGACTCTCGCTCCGAAAGCTCGCCATCGCACAGTTGGGATGTGTCGGCAAGCAGCCTCAGTGGATCAGATACGAGCGACTCAGAATCGCATTCCGAGTCCGCTTCTGTGTCACGATCAACCAGCAGATCGGACAGCGATTCCAATAGTGAACCGAGTGTCGATGAGAGCTCTGGCTCACGGCACGATTCCATCAGCGAATCACGATCGTATCTCGGCAGTACTTCCGGTTCCGATAGTAATGCGTCCACCAGCGTGCCGGCATCATCCAGCGGCTCTGGCTCGTTATCCACTTCACGATCGACAAGCGACTCAGAATCCGACGGTTCCGACAGCGATCGCCCCAGCCAAAGTCACTCCATCGAGGAACCTTCCCATGACAGCAGCGGCAGCAGCGAACCGTGTTACAGCACTTGGGTTTGGTCCTGCGGATGGGAATTACTCGAAAGCGACTGTGACGATCCCGGTGAACCGCCCTCAAGCACAGGAAGTTACGACGGCCAGGTGACGGAGATGACCGCATGATCCATTGTCCTCACCTATCCGGCGACAACGTGTGCTCGGTTGCCACCAGCCTGGCCGAATGCCAAGTCAAAACTTCGCCAGCGGCTTGCAACGCGTGCCAGAACGAAAGCAATCCACGAGCGATTAACGTGGTCACGATCGGCATGGCGTTGGTCAATCGCAAACGCCGCCGCAAAAACATCTCGCAATTGCAAACAATGCTCGGCAGCTATCTGCCGGAGGGCGATGTCTCGCCTGCAACGCTGAGGATCACCGATTACCGGCCCGGTCCGGGAAACGAACTGAAAAACATGCTTGCATGGTTCGCAAAGCCGAGCGAAACGTGCAACTGCGAAACGCGAGTCGACACGATGAACGACTGGGGCGCCGAAGGCTGCCTGCGAAACATCGACACGATCGCCGACTGGTTACTCGAAGAAGCTCAATTGAGAGGAATGCCCCATGGAAGGTTCACTCGCATCATCGCCAAGTCACTCGTTCAAACTGCCGTCCGAAAGTTCCTACGCAAATTCCCCGACGGAGCACCCGAGCCGAATGACAACGAGGATCGCGATTGATCGGCCGATCGTCGAGCGATGCTTTCTGATGAACCTCGATCGGCGCGAGGATCGGCTCAAAGAGTGGATGGAGCAACTTCCCGATCCTTGGCCGTTTCCTCATCCCGAGCGTTTTACGGCGATCGACGGACGTCGCGTCGCGACGCCGCCCCAGTGGCGTGCCGGAAACGGAGCGTGGGGTTGTTACCGTTCGCACGCATTGATCCTCGAAAAATGCCTGATCGAGCGTATCGATTCGTACGTAGTCTTCGAAGACGACGCCGGGTTCTGCGAAGGCTTCGCTCAACAACTCAAAGCCTACGTCACCGAGTTGCCTGCCGATTGGGGACTCGCGTATCTCGGTGGCCAGCATCTTTATGCGGGTAAACACCCGCCGCACAAAATCAGCGAGCACGTTTACCGGCCGTACAACGTTAACCGAACTCATGCGTTTATGGTTCGTGGTCGTGAAAACATGAAAGTTTTGTACCGACATCTCCACTGGAGCGATTGGCACTCAAAACACCACATCGATCATCATCTTGGGCGATTGACCCAGCGCCGCTACCAATCACTTGTGCAAGGCAAGAACGTCGACAAAGAGTCGATTTCGGTCTACGCCCCCGACCGCTGGCTCGTCGGGCAACTACCGACCAAGTCCAATATCTGCGGTCGCAAGTGGGAACAGACACGCTTCTTCAACGACGCCCGCAACGCCGACCATTCGGACGCCCCTTTCTTCGCGGTGCTCGGTCCCCATCGCTCGGGGACATCCTGTGTCGCCATGGTTATGCATCATCTTGGCGTCCATATGGGCAACCAGCTCGGCGGTTATGAAGCGACCGGCGGTGGCGAAGCCGTCGGATTGGCCCAGCTTTGTGAAAAGGCGATGCGATTTCCCGCCGTCGATCCCACGATGTCGGATGAGCAGCTGACACAACAGCTGAAGTCATGGATTGTCACCCGCAAAGCGGAAGCAAATCGCGACAAGACAGTGGCCGGCGGTAAATACCCGCATCTGTGCCGGTTTGTCGAGCATCTTCATGCTGGCCTCGGGGGTTCACTGAAGGTCATCAGCGTCGAGCGTGACATCGCGGCGTCTATTCGAAGCCTGCAAAACCGATCCGAAAAACATCGAGGCCAATGGTTTGCTGCCAATGATGAGCAATGCGAGCGTCTCCAACGCAGCCTGATGCTGCACCGTGATGCATTCCTGGAAAAGCATCCCGAGATCGACGTCTTCCGCATCGAGTTCGCCGAGTTGACCACACATCCCGAAGAAGTCATTCGCAATTTGATCGAATTCCTTGGCATCCAGCCAACCGACGAGGAGATCGCCTCGGCCATCGACCACGTCAATCCTGAACTGCGGAAGTTCGGCTGAGCTCCAAGGCGTTGCCCAACAATTTGAGAAACCAAAACGCGTGATTACTTGCTCTGTATTCCTACATCACGACGATGATCCGGTGACCCGCGATCACTTTGCGAGACTCCAGCGTTTCTCGTCCGGTCCGACCGTCGCCGTCTCCTCCGCAACGCCACTTGCAACCGGGGAGTCCATCGCCGACTTCTCGCATTCGCTTTGGCGAGCCCAAGTCGAACAGCGTCCGAAACTCAAAGCGAAATCAACGGACTTGCTTCTGATCGATTGGTTTCGCAATCGTCGCGTATCCGCAGATCGATACTTCATTGTCGAGTGGGATACCCTGGTCAACCAGTCCATCGACGATCTGCTATTACCCGTGACACAGTTTCCACTCGCGGCGCCGTCCATCCGTTTGTCCCATCGAGAGCCAGAGTGGTTTCGCCGCCAGCGACCGCACATCCCGGCTGACTTGCGACCACTAGCAACGGGCATGGTTCCCTTCTCTTGCATCATGGTATCGCATGCGGTGCTCAACCAGATTGCCATGCTCTATACCGAGGATCTGATGGGGCTCGGCGAGGTAACCGGCGAATTGCGGTTTGCAACGCTAGCGGCCCGCTGTGGGATAACTCCCGTCAGTATTCCGAGTTTACATCGTGTCACCTGGATGCCGTTTCGGCCGATTGGGTTGGGCGCGACGATCTATCACCCCGTCAAACTGCCGTACGTTGACCCTCATCCGTGGATGGAGGCCGACGAAATTGCGGCTTTGGAATCACTTCTTCAGCCACACTTTCACGTCCTAGAGTATGGCTGCGGACACTCAACATTTTGGTTGGCTGATCGAGTGGCGAAAGTAACTACCGTTGAGCACAACTCCAAGTGGCTCGCACGCGTCACACCGTTTCCGCCCAACGTGGAGGTCCTCTTCGCACCGCCAGCCTGGCCATGTCCCAAGTTTGGACCGGCCGAACCAGGGCAATTTGAAGACTACATCCACGCCGCAACTGATCGGACGCCCGACCTCGTGCTGGTCGATGGACGCGCCAGAGTCCCCGCCTGTCGCCACTGGGCATCCAGAACGCCGACCATTCTTCACGACGCGCATCGGTCACGCTACGGCGAACTTCGAAAACAGTTCCTAGCCGGAAGCCTCGCCAGGATACTACCGGAGGAATCGCCGAATGAAACTCAGTGAGATCACCTTTTGCATCAAGACGATCCATCGCCCATGGTCTTGTCACCGGCTGGTTGAATCGCTTCATCAGCATATCGAGAGTCCCAACATCATTGTCGTGGACGACGGCCTGCCCGAGACAAGGTTCAGCGGCAAGTACCCTGAAACCGCAAAACGCTGCACCGTGATCAACCTGGACCAGCACGACGTCGGTGTGGGTGTCGGCCGCAATACCGTCGTCGATGCAGTGAAGTCCGAATACTTGTTCCTGCTGGACGACGACCACGTTGTGACGCCGAACCTGTATCTCGACAAACTAATCGAACGCTTCGATAACTTTGACGTTGACCTTCTGGGTGTCCGGCAAGGATCCGGCGGTCGGCCGACGATGCTATCGCCGTTGATGAACAGTCAGCGAATTTGGATGCATCGCGGCGAAATCCGGCGAAACGGCCACGTCGCTTGGTGTCACATGTCCTCCAATGCGTTTCTCGCTCGCACCGAAACGATCCGGTCCCTTCGGTGGGACGAAGAGCTGAAGACGTACGAGCACTGGGAGTTCTTTTACCGTGCAAAGCTGGCTCAGCTACAGGTGGCGGTCTCTGGCGATTGTTTCATTCGCCACGCCCACGTGACGAGTGACGCTTACCGTCCCCTCCGCGGACGTTCAAAGTTCCGCTCGATGGGACTTCGTAAGCACGGATTCCATTCGATGCGTTATCCCGGAGGCCAGATTGTCCGTGCGTGATCAAGTTACTTTTTGCATCAAAACGATTCATCGTCCCCAGTGCTGTGCCGCCCTTGTTCGCAGCATTCACCAGCACTGCGCTGAGGATCGCCCCGCGATTCACGTACTCGATGATGGCAAACCCGAATTGCGATTCTCGACCAATTGTCCCACTGAAGCGGCAATGGTCGATCGTATCATCGAGACGAAATACGACATCGGACTTTCCGCAGGGCGCAACCGCCTTCTCGATGCCGGCGAAACTCCGATCGTGGTCTTCGCTGACGACGACCATCTGGTCACCGAACAAACAAAACTGGTTGACCTGGTCAAAACGCTAAACAAGCATCATGACCTCGACCTGCTCGCCGCTCTATCGAATCAGCAAGAACGCCCGAAGTTAATGCGAGTCGATGGAAAGACGCTACGGATCCCTCGCGGCTATTACCGACAGCGCGGCTCGATTCGTTGGTGCCACTATGTCGGCAACTGTTTCGTCGCCTATCGCGACATCCTGCAAGCGATCCGGTGGGATGAATCGCTCAAGGTCGAAGAGCATTGGGATTTCTTCTGGCGATGCAAGATTGCCGGCGTCAACGTTGCCTGTGATATCAATCATTCGTTTCGCCACGAGCACGTCGATCCGCCAGGATACATTCGGCGGCGGCCACAGTTCCTCAAAGCAGCACTTAGGAAACACGGATTAGAGAAAGTGATTTGGCGATGATTGACATACCAGCATTGGAATACCACCTCGCACACGGTTGCAATCTGTCGTGTCAGCAGTGTAGCCACTACAGCAATTTTCGTCTCGCAGGAAAATTGCCGACACCGGCGGATGCTCGCCGCGAGTATTCACCGTGGTCGCATCGCGTTCGGCCTCGCCGTTGCGCCCTGCTCGGCGGCGAGCCGCTCTTGAACCCGCATTTGATCGAGCACTTGCGTTTGGCCCGCGAGTGTTGGCCCGATTCCAACTTGATGCTCGTTACGAACGGCTTTTTCTTCGATCGTCATCCCGATTTGCCTGCGACGTTGGTGGACACCAATTGCCGTCTCGAAGTCAGCCAGCATGGCACGCGTCAGCCGTATATGGATCGTTTCAACGCGGTAAAAAGAACAGTGTGGCAATGGCGAGCCGACTATCCCGCAATCCGAATCAAGATCCGCCAGTCACATCGTGGCTGGATGCGGCAGTATCGAGTCGAAGACGGCAAGCCGATGCCTTTCGATTCAAATCTCGAGTCCGCCTACCGCGTCTGCATGCAGAAAACTTGCACACAGTTGTTTCGTGAACGCTTGTGGAAATGTCCCGCGTTGGCCTACTTTGCCCTTATGCAACAACGACTAAAACTCGAAACCATCCCCGCGTGGCAACTTTTCCGCGACTACAAGGCATGCCCTGCATCGGCCAGTGATGAGGAACTGCAAACGTTCGTCGAGGCGAAAGCGATCCCGCAATGTGGACTGTGCCCAAGCAATCGTGTGCCGTTCAAACATCGAGATCCAACCCAGAGTGGAAAGATCTGACGACGTAGTAAGATCAACGAGAAGTAAGGCGATCTCTCCAACCGCCTTAGATTCTCCTCCTCTTATGCCGTGCTTCGTGTGAATGCGGTGGTTATCCGCCGTTGTGAATCAGCAGGAAGTGAAGGCAATGTCCGGGCCGAAAATCCCATCCGAATAAAACGGGATCGACCCTGACACGCAATTGTGGATCAACTGAGCCATGCCGTAGTCGTAGACAACGTAGTCTATCCGACCAACAACGGTCTTCCATGTACCAGGTGGTCCATCAACGAGCCAGTTTAGACTGAGTCCTTGGTCGTCGCATCCCCAAGGGAGTATCCCGGGGGCACTTGGATACGCTTCGTAGGTTTGCCCGAGAATGTGATGGCCATAATCTCGTGCGGCACTAAAGAGCGTTTCTGCGGTGAAAGAAATGCTTGGACGATGAGTGATGTTTAACACGCAAAGCTTGAAACGCGAGTCTGAAAAGCATCCAGTTCCGAAAACCTGTAGAAATTCGAGGTAGTCGTTCGGTAATTCTATCGGAGGACCGAGCGCAGGGTGCAATTTGCGTGAGGAACTCAGCGCAACGGCAGATGGTGGAATTACGATATTGGCGATGCGGCTGACCATTTCCATCTCAAGCATCTTCAGTCAGAGAACGTTGGAATTTATTGGGCGGCGGGAGTTGATCACCCACTTGAAAACACCTTACCACCGCCGCTCAAGTGCAATTCTCTGGTTATCCGCCGCGATCGGATCCGGCGGGAACATCGTAAGACAAGACAACCTTAGTCACTTCAGCTTCGGCGACTGATCCAAGACGTTGATCCAGCTCCTTTTCGATTCGGTCCTTTAGTTCGGTCAAAGTGAATGGAAAGATCGGCTTCATGTCGCTCAGCGATCTATCGGTCACTCCAGTCATGTGCAGCGCAATTCGCGTCGATTTACGGTCAGATGGTGGACCAATCGGATCAAGAATCTCGACATCAACAATCAAGTCGTCAAAATCCAATGCAAATTGTAGTGTAGACGCAAGCGCGGCGGTCTCCGCGTCAACAAATGAGACGCGTGTTGAATTCGTATAGCCGTCAATTTCCATACGGCCAAGAGACCGCGTCACAACGGCGACTGCGAGCGCTGCTAGAGCAACGCCGATCATGATTGTACGAAGCGAGAATTGCAAACTTTATCCTATTGTTCAGTCGGATAACGGTCCCCGTCACCGAGGACGGGCGATTGAGATTCCAGTCGAGTAAACACGCAAGCCGTCCTTCGGACAAGTAGAACGGAGTCGCTCGGCTGTTAGAATACGCTTTGTATTCACGGTTTGCCACAAATTTCTCCTTGTGGTGCCACGGTATTTGATCCGTGTCCAATTGATCACCGAACCCTCTCAGAACCGGACTGACGCCGTTAACGCATCCGGCAGTCAGCCAATACCTTTCACCCTCACTACCTCTCTGTTTACGCTTCAACCAACCACTTCAGCTCATGATGCTTATAGGTTGGCTGCAATACTCGATACTGAGCCTGTGGCTAACAGTTACTCAGGCGATCCTTCACACCCGCTAGTCTTCAAGACCTTGCCAGTCCGCACGTTCACGCGATGGTTATTTGGCAGATCCGGGGGAGTCGTCTAGTGCTCCAAGATGCTCACCTTTCGTTGTGCAAATGATTTCGCCAGTTGTGAGAACTAGCCGCGTGCCGCGATTGACAAATCCGAAATCAACCGCATCGGGCAGTCGGGTTTCAGTAACGATGTTTCCATTGTGGCGAGCAATAGCCAGCAGTGTGAACGGCCCACCCTTCTCGTAGGGCCATGATATCGCCAAAAAGTGTTTGGAATCTTCGTTGTAGCCCACATCCAATGCGTGGACACCATCCGGGAAGCTTAGTTCCCAGACTTCCTTCCCGGTTTCGACATGATAACACGTCACCGGCCCTCCACTTTCGGAGATGCACATAAATTCAGGCGAAAACGCGTAGTCAATAACCGCAAACGACTTTCGCTTCACCGTAGCAACATGTTTGAGTCGTCGGTCTGTGATTCGGATGTCTCGTTCAACACTGTCAATTACGAGGTATTCGTCGTATGGGCTCTCGACAAGATCCTTTGCGCCGTAAAGAACCTTCTTAAACCAATTAAAACGAAGCGTTTCACCAGTCTGAACGTCCAATTGCGAGATAATTCCGCGATGATGAGAGCAGAGTAAAGTGTTGCCATCGAGCGAGAATCTAACCTTTTGAACCTCGTCAACGTCAGTTCTTTGCCACAGTTGCTCACCTTGCATGTCGGTGAGCGTTAGGTTGTTGCTGTTGTACGACGCAATCGCGCAGAAAACGCCGTTGGGATCTATCGCAAGTCGCGACCCACCAAAATCAAGGTCGGAGTCAAATCTGGAAACCCGAGCGCCGGTCGCGAGATCAAAGATGTGAACGACACCCTTGGATGCGCCGAAGGCAACGGCAGAGCCATCGAATGATGTCGCGACGTGCCGAAATGGTTTCCGTGTCTCATCCATATGCGTTGCCAAATAACGGTAGACATCACCGGGGACGGGCGAAAGACTTGCAAGCAAACGAAAAACCGTACCACCCGTCCTCCGGGGCATGGAATGGTTACCCGTCGTCGTCGTTCGGGTTGTCCGCGTCCGGCTTGATTAGCCGTGCACCGCAACCGTCGCAAAACGCGTCCGAGCGTAACATAGCGCCGCAATTACCACACGATAGAATATCATCGAAATACGAACCGGACACACGTCCTGCGTAATCAAGTCCACCGTTTCGTTTTAGAAGACGGATGATCTCAGCGAGCGACCGGAACAGTAACCAGTTTAGAAAGGCACCGAAGGTTGTTAGTGCGGCGGAGTAGAGTCCGCTCGACATGATCATCCAGGTAGATGCAGCCACGCCGAGAAACAGCACCATGAGTGCAGCAAAATCGAGGATGGATTCTATCGCAATTCCGTTGATGCGTCGACGTTTCGGAATCGCGCTCGCGGTTACCATATCGCCTCCGTACGACCCAGGTCGCGGCTTCCGGCAATTTGAACAGATATTGACGCCGAGTTCAGTTGCAGAATTGCAGGAAGGACAAACCCAAGGCATTGCGTCGTCGTAAGTTTAAAGGTGTCTCAGTCGGGTAACGGTGGCGATGACCGAGTCGCCGTGATCGATCATCCACCTGAAAACGCGCTGTCGGCGACTTCGCGTCCATCGCATTGTTCTGTCGTCGCTTCCTGCTGAAAACGCCGAAACGTGATCCCGAAAAATAAAGCGAGGCCGCCAAAGCTAAATCCCAACAACGATCGCCCTCCAATATAGCACCAACGATCCAACGAATCGCCAGAGAGGACACCAAACGAAGTTCCCGTAAGTGTACGAATACCCTGTGCCACGAATCCAGTTGCAAGAGAGTCGACCGCCCAGCCAGCGAGAAGGACACCAATGGCAAGAAGCCAATGGCGGCGCCATGCAATGAGTTGAGTAAACAATACGGCGGCTGGAATTAGTGAGAGCAACAAATAGATCGTCTGTTCTTTGAAGTTTTGAGAAAGTGTCGAAGAACTGTAGCCAGTCCGAGGGGCAAACTCTGAGTTGAGGAATCGAATCCATACGAAAATAACTGCGGCTAGCGCAGTCCACGACAACAGGTCCAGGATCGAGATAGGATTAGTCGAAGATAGGCTGACACCTTCGTCAAGTTTCCAGCGAAATACGCGAAACAAAGGCAGAAACAACAACACGGTGTAGAGCACTGGCAGAATGGTAATCAAGGGTCGGCCGTACGATTTATAAGCCAAGCCGGGCAGCTGAAATGCAGGCACCGTGCTTGTCCACCAATCCTGGGTCGCGTCAAAAAGCATGCCTCCGTATCCGAACGCCACAAAGTACATCATCAAACGGCCCCAAGTTGACCACGATCGCCACGATCGAATACGCCCAGCTACCCAGAATGCGAGAATAAGACCAAGCGAATCAAACCCCCAAAGGACGTAACCGAGTGGTCGAAGAGAAGGTCGTTGCTGATATATAGTCTGGATGCACGCGATCGTGATGGCGCCGGTCAACAAGAGTGCCAATGTGAAGATGATGCGGCGCCACAATACAAACGTGATCATATGTCGTAAGATTCGATTGAACGCCTGGAGACAGAACGTCCGCCATCACGGGGTGGCGGGAGTTGACCTTGATTTCGGAACACGATGACCACCGCCACTCCCGTGTCCATGCCTTGGTTCGTCGTTTACTACCTCGTCAACCAGTTTAGCTCTTCAATCAGGTTAGGATCGCCAGGAGCGTTTTCTAGCCACCGTGTGAGCAACGTAATATGGTCGGCGCAGGCCGGCGTGTCCAGGAATGGTTCAACGAATTGGCGATCGATCTCGGCTAAACATCGAAAAGCAGTGCCACGGCAAGTAACCAAGGGATAATCATCTGGGCGTCTAGCTGACCCGATCAGCTCTTCAAGCCGTGTGCGTGTTTCTTGCGGCGGGACACTCAAGAGCGAGAGTGCGTGGATCGACGTTCCCGCGATTTGAATGTGACGACACGTGGGAAGCGAAAGCAGCCATTCAAGAATGCTGGCGTGCAACGCGTTGGCATCATCGTATCCCGAGGCATTTACAATCGTGCTTAACGACATGGCGCCGTGCGAGACCAGGCGCTGTTCAAAGTTCGATAGTTCACTGACGTTCAGATCGATTGCCTTGCATCGCGAAAGAAGCTGGGCAATGTAAGGCGATCCTGACTCGCCCTCTGCGGCAAGGAAAAGCGCTGCGTACGCTTGGGCTCGGATCGAGTCGGAACGAAGTGCGCGATCAAAGTCCAAGTCGTTACCTCAGGTCGACGAACGACCGCCATCACCGGGTGGCGGGAGTTGACTTTTCTTTCACAAAACGCTGGGCACCGCCACTCCGGTGGATGGCATGGTTATCCAGGGTTGTAATGCGTCGCGTTGACAATCTGCGGTACGGAGCGAATTGTTCGCCCCTTAACGTCTAGCTCGCACCACAAAACGGCATGCTCAGAGCGGCCATCACCCTTTCGACTTTCAAAAGGCGAGTAATCTGGTCCCGGACGAGCTCCCCAGTTCCATACCCAACGTCGTTTAGCGAATTCTTCAAGTGGTGTTTCCGCGTAGATATTTCCAGGGGAGATCAAAGTCTCCTTGGCGCTCACTCGCAAAACTTCGTATTTCTTCCCCGGAGCGACCGTGACCGTCTCTTCACCAAGTGCCACAGTCGCTTTGTCGCCTCCAAACATTCCCGTTTCCTGTCTCGAACCGAGGTGGAGAGGCCAATGAGTTCCGTTCGATCCGGAAGCACACAAACGAATGCGATTTGGCGAGTAGGTCTTGGGGACGTCCGCAGCTGTTGATGTGCCATTCACAATCGTGATCACAATATCGAAGTTCTCCAACCGTTTCCAATCGCCGTCAGGAGCCTCAATATCGGATTGGAGGATTAGTTGGACGCGAACATCCAATTGGGCGAATGCAGCACCGCCTGTCGAACAGGCAGCCACACAAAGAAAGAGGAGAAGTCGCAAGAGCATGGGTATCTCACGTGGATAACGGCCGAGATCACCGAGTACGGCCAAGGTGATCGCCATTTGCAAAAAACCGGATGCCGTACTTCGGTGAATCTCATGGTTCGCCGCATTCTTGCGTTTGCCGAGGCGTTCTGAAGTCGCTTTCATGCAGCCTGAGCGAAACCAGCGGCTAACGTCGCAGCTGCTTTAATAAAGCACTGAGTGCGTCGTGATTGTCGCTTGTCGTGGAGACGACGAGCGAAAAGTTCTGCGCGTAAGGAGCCATTGTGGAAGGCCCGCCCAGTGCCTCCCAGCTCTTGGGCGAGATCGAAGAATGAATCAGCATGATCATAAGGTTGGGATCATAGTGACCATCCTTTGACCAGACGGGAAGGTCTTCCAGTCGGTAAGTCACTGGGTAGACCTTGGTGTTTTGTGCAGCGGCAACATCATCCGCCGCTGAGACCTCGTGTGATTTATCCTGCGCCAGAGCGACACAACACAAAAGACCAATTCCAAGAACAGAAAGTACGCTAAACGAACGCATCGCAATCTCCAGTTTGGGTTTCAGTGATGAGTCGCAAGATACAGCTAGTCGACGAAATGTGAAACAGCGATTTCGGTTGGTGATCTGTCGGCGAACGGCGGCGATAACCGGGTGGCCGCGGTTGATCATCCATTTGCAAACGCGCTGTCGGCCACTCCGCGTTCATCGCTTGGTTCAAGTAAGCCGCTGTCGCGGCGGTGTGGCTGCTTTATCTCGAGCGTCAGTTTAGCCGATTCTCAGGGCGCTGGCATGTTTTCTTGTTGTTTTTTACTCTCTCAACAAGGATCTACCATGGTTAACTACGATCACCTCCCCGCTGCATCTCGTTACTTCGACGGCAAGCTCTATCAGAACATGAACGACGACCTGCAGCTTGCCGGTATGAGCAAACGCACCGTGCACGGCTACCTGCGAGCCGTACGCCAACTGGCCGACTACTGCGAAAAACGCCCCAACCGGATCACCGAAGCCGAACTGCGGCGATACTTTCTGTACCTCAAGAACGAAAAACAATTCGCGTACGGGTCGATCCGTGTAGCCTTCTCAGGTATCAAGTTCTTCTACTCGCGAACCTGCAAGCGGAACTGGCAGACGCTCGCCACGATGAAGCTGCAGCGGTCCAAAACGATGCCCGAAGTACTCACCATCGAACAGGTCCACCGCATCATCGACGCCTGCCGAGTCGAGCGGATTGCAGCCTTCTTTTGGACGACCTACTCGATGGGCTTGCGGCTTGAGGAAGCTCGCAACCTGCAAGTCGGTGACATTGATTCCCAGCGGATGATGGTTCACATTCATCGAGGCAAAGGCGCCAAAGATCGCTACGTGCCACTGCCGACTTCCACACTTCACTGGCTCCGGCAACACTGGGTGACTCATCAACATCCACGGTTCCTCTTCCCCGCCGAGGGGCGTAATCACAAACAATCGTCTACGGCCAACACCCCGATCCAGACTTCGACTTTGCAAAAGGCGATGGGCAAGATCGCGGTGGAGCTGAAGTTTACCAAGCGTGTCAGTATCCACACGCTAAGACATTCTTATGCCACGCATCTGCTCGAAGCAGGCGTCTCTTTAAAGGTCATTCAACAGTATCTCGGTCATAGCAGCCTGCAGACTACGATGATCTACCTGCACCTGACCGACACCGCCGAGGCGAACGCCAGAGAAACGATCGAACAGATCTTTCGCAGACGTTAAGCGATGCCCACCGTTGCGAGCTGCCTCCGACAGCACGCACCGGCACTGTTTCAAGCTTTTGGCAACCGAGTGCCGCTTCCCATGCGGATCGTCCTGGATGCGATCACCCGCTGCCGCACTGGCGCGTTGGGCCGTGTCCTGATCGAATGCGAGAAGTGTCAAGCGAAACACCTCATCGGTCGCTCGTGTGGCAATCGTCACTGCCCCAACTGCCAGAAGCACAAGACGCAGAGTTGGCTCGCCAAGCAGTCGGAACGACTGTTGCCGGTGCATCACTTCCTGGTCACTTTTACGGTTCCCGAGGAACTGCGTTCGCTGCTGCGCGGCCATCGTCGCGAAGGCTACACCGCCATCTTCGACTGCGGTAGTGACACGATTCGTGACGTGGCGGGTGCCATGCGTTCGCTCGCCGGGTGCCAACTCGGCTTCTTCGGCGTCCTGCACACTTGGGGACGCGATCCCATGGTCTACCATCCGCACGTGCACTTCGTTGTCCCCGGTGGCGGAGTCAACGAAACCGAAGGCTGTTGGCAAGCGACTGCGGAAAACTTTTTCATGCATCACGGTACGGCCTGTCGCGTTTACAAAGAGAAGTTCAAAACGCGACTGGAAGAACTTGAGCTGCTTGATCAGGTCGATCCGAAAGTGTGGCGAAAGAAGTGGAATGTTGACATCAAACCGGTGGGTAACGGCCAAGCGGTGCTGAAGTACTTGGCTCCATACGTTTACCGCGTCGCGATCAGCGACAACCGAATCGTGTCGTGCACCGAAGACTCCGTCACTTATCGCTACACGCCTTCGGGCACAAAGCAATGCAAGCGGCGGACGGTCAGCGGTCTTGATTTCACGGTGGGGTTCTTGCAGCACGTGCTGCCGCGCGGCTTTCAGAAAGTTCGCTACTACGGCTGGATGAGTCCCAACCATCGGATCCGTATCGAGGAAGTCCGCTGGATGGTCTGGTTGTTCTTGGGCTGGACGTTCACGCTGGCAATGTTAGCTCGTAAGAAAAGTCACTCTCCACCAACGAGCCGCTGCACGGACTGCGGTGGTCCGTTGTCGGTCATCAAGATCACTGATCGAAACCACCGGGTGATCTATAGTCGCGGACCACCGCTGGAAAAGGCGAGCTAAACGATGCAGCTTACGATCGTTCGAACCGTCAAAAATGAAGCGTCACCAGGAGTGCGGTCGCAGACGGTCTGCGCAGATCGCGAAAAACGAGGCCCACCGCCGCACTGGCAGACAATCAGGAAACGCACAAAGCGGCCCAGTCGCTGGCTGCAACGTGGCACCCCAGGCCATCTCCGCCACCATCATCAGTCCTGCGGTCACGCGACAAGAAAGCAAAACCCTTCGTAAATTCTCTGGGTGATCGCTGAATCTTCAAAGCGTTCCACCGGCCTTCTTGAACCAAGGCCTTGAACATCGGCTCCGCTCGTGCCTCGCTCCGCGATGTCAAAGCCTTAATTGTTATCGCAGATCGCAGCAAGCATAAATCGAGCATGGTTGCAGTGGCGTTCCGCCCCGTGGGTGGCCCGTCAAGCAGGCAACCGTTGGGATCGACCAGTGAGGCTAGTGTAACGGACTGCGAATACAAGATGTTGCACGATCACAACCGCGGATTCTGCTTGTTACGGCAGCGATGGCATAAATCGCAAATCAGCGCAGGTCACGCCGCTAGTTGCGATAACGGTGCGGTTCAGCGGGCGGCGGCGAACGACTCAGCCATAGCCAAAGCGGCGACCACCGCCGCTCCGTTGCAACTGATGGTTCCCCGTCTATTCTCTATCGCCGTCGATGATAGCATTGAGGATATCCCAGGCGAGCACTTCTTCGCGAACCACGGCATTCGACGAACCAGAGTATTCGTTAAGCATCCGAACAACTAGTCTGCGACCGCGAAGTATCCGAGTCAAGCTTGGCGAGTCAGTAAGAAGTGTCGGAAGTACGCGAATTGTCTCCGAGATGATCAAGTTCATACGTTCATTCGTGTTGGTCGCAGACGGCGACGCGGCAAACGCGATGGATGAGTCGTCGGGATCGAGATAGAACGCGATGCCGTCAACGATGACCAGTTCACCACGCGAGAAACGCGAGGAGGTTGTCCAAGGAAAACGACGTACCAATTCGATAAATCGAGAAATGCGATTGTGAGTCGAAGCGACCGGTGTCGGCGGATGGTACGGATTGGGGTTCGAGTTAGAGGTCAACGATCGTCAGCGTGTTGTCTATGTTTCAGTCGGGGAACGGCGGCGATCAGCGGGCCGGGAAAGTTGATTGTCCATTCGTGAAACCTCGCAAGCCCG